>NZ_JBQEAU010000039.1:0-32115 GCF_052108595.1 Advenella sp. | reverse complement strand
CGAGTTGAAAAAGGCCCTGGAGCGTTGAATGCCAACTGTAATGGTTGATATTTCAGCGCTCTTTTTTGGCCGGCGGTTTTGCGCTCGCAAGCCGGTTTTAACGATGACGACACGAAACGTTATATCGATGCCGTTGGTTGGCTTACGCCTGATGCACGCGAGCTAACCATGAGTGGCAATGCCTTGCGGGTGTTCAGCCGGTTACACAAGCAACTGGAGATCCAACAGGGCAGTGCATAGCAGCCCAATAATGCTGCAGTATATGGCGCTCATGTACGAACCGACATATCCGAGGCCAGCGCCCGGAATCTGGAGGTGGCCATCGATTCGGTTTCCTGCCTGTATACCAATCCGTAGCCAATGCGCTTGACGGTCGATTCATCTTCAAGTGGTTTGTAGATGATGCGATAGCGGTTGATATTCTCCATCACTGACGGCACCAGGGCCAGACCAAAATTGCTTTCGACCAGCGATAGGACCGTCTGCACCTGTACGGCAACCTGGGATACCTTTGGCGAGAAGCCGGCCGACTGGCATGCGGCCATCATCGCATAATGCAGGCCGCGAGCATGCTCGGACGAATAGACGATGAACGGGGTGTCGGCCAGATCGCTCAGCCGTACCGGCTGGTTGGCCAATGCGTGCCCCTCGGGCAGCGCCAGAATGAAATGATCGTTCTCCAGAATTTGCATATTGACATCGGCGCTGGCCAATATCGGGGTCCTGATAAGCCCGATATCGAGCTTGCCCGAACTGACAGCTTGCACGATTTGTGTCGAGGTAGCTTCGCTGAAAGAGAGCGAAATTTTGGGATATGACGTACGAAATGCCGATACCAGCTTCTGAAACAACTGCTGGGTGGTCGAGCCAACTATGCCGATACGCAAAGAGCCGTTGGTGCCCTCGCGGATTTCAAGTGCCGTTTGTTCCACTTGCTCGGCAGCCTGCAAAAGACGGATCGACAGCGGCAGAATGTGGGCGCCTTCTTCTGTGAGCGACACGCCTTTGGGATTGCGATGAAACAGCGTAAGCCCCAGTTCGGCTTCGAGTTTCTGGATAGAGACCGAAAGCGGGGGCTGGGCAATATGCAATTTTTCGGCTGCCTTGTGAAAGTTCAGCGTTTCGGCTAGCACGACAAAATGTCTGATACGGCGCAGTTCCAATTTGAATATCCTGATAATCGCATACGTAGGGGGTGTTGCCGGTACGCATTACCGGAACAGTCTGACCGATTTTATCAAGCTTGGCAGGTCTATGGCTGATGCTGCGCCGGCAAGCTTACTGTTTGGCAATGCCCGCACGTGCTGCCGCCTTGGACCAGCGCTCAATTTCGGTGCGCTGAAAGCGGGCCAGATCACCCGAGTCGCCGGGGAAGGCTTCCCAGTTGATTTTCGCCAGAAAGGCTTTGGCATCGTCAGTTCGATAAATGTCCTCCAGCGTTTCGCTTAGCAGGTCGCGCACATTCTCGGGTAAGCCGGCGGGGCCGAAAGCCGCTGTCCAGTTGACCATGTAATAGTCCGTATAGCCCAGTTCCTTCAGGGTGGGAATGGATGGGGCCGTGGCCAGGCGATCGGTGCCGGTGACGGCAATGATTTTGACTTTGCCTGCGTTGGCCAGCGGCAGTATGGCGCCATAGTCGGCAAATACAAAATCCACCTGGCCCGAGGCCAGGTCCGTGAGCGCTGGGGATGCGCCCTTATAAGGAATTTGTCTGGCGGTAATCTGCGCCATGGACAGAAATAATTCAGTGGCAATTCGATAGGAAGCGCTGCCGCTACCATAGTTCATTTTTCCGGGATGTTTTTTGGCATACTCGAGCAATTGCGGAATCGATGAATAAGGTGCAGAGGCATTGACGGCCACGCCCATTGCTCCAAAGCTGAGTTTGGCCAGCGGTGTCAGGCCCTTGACGGGGTCATAGGGCAGGGACTTGAACATCGCTACATTGGTGGCAACGGGCGAGTTGCTGGCAAACAGCAGGGTATAACCATCCGGCTTTGCACTGGCAACGGCTTCGGCGGCGATGAAACTGTTGCCACCGGGCTTGTTTTCCACCATGACAGGCACACCGAGTTTTTCCGACATGTTTTTTGCCGCATAACGGGCATTGGTATCGGTCCCGCTGCCCGGAGGAAACGAGACGATCATTTTGATGGGTTTTTCCGGATAGGCTGCCCATCCGGCTACCGGGACAATCGCTGCGGTGAGTACGGCTGCGACCCAAAGCGCTGCAAAGGGGGACTTTTTCATGTTGTCTCCATCATTCTATGTTGAATGTCATGACGCGTATGCTGGCTGTCGATTGTAGAATCGACAGCCAGGCCACTTTAATTGGATTTGACGCCGGCTTCCTGCACCACCTGTTTCCAGCGTTTGGTTTCCTGCAGGATAAACTGGCGGTACGCTTGGGGCGTTGAGCCAAGCGTATCTGTGCCCTGTTTTTGAAGGGTTGCTTTGAAGTCGGGTGAGTCCAGTGTGTCCCGGATAGTTTTGTTCAATTTGTCGATAATCGGCTGTGGGGTGCCGCGTGGCACTACGACGCCTTGCCAGGCGCCAATCTCAAAGCCTTTAACGCCCGCTTCGTCTACCGTCGGCACGCCGGGCAACACGTGCTCGTTGCGCTGCAGACTTGCCAGTGCCAGTATCTTCACTTTTTTGCCGCGAATGGCCGATAGGGAATCATTTAGTGTATTGACCATGTAATCTACCTGGCCGCCCATCAAATCGACCATAGCCGGGGCGCTGCCCTTGTATGGCACATGCAATGCCTTGATGTCGAGCCCTTTGTTAAGCAAAAAACCGCCCAGGTGGGTGATGTTGCCCATTCCGCTGGAGGCATAACTCGTCTTGTGTGCGATCACATGTGCCTTGAGCTGTTCCAGATTGTTTGCCGGTATCTTTGGATTGACTAGCACGACCATTGGCACATTGGCCGTTGTCGATACGGGATCGAATGCCGTCGTGGGGTCATATGACAAATCCGGGTACAGAGCGGGGCTCAAGGCAATGGAGGATGTGTTGTACAGGATGGTGTAGCCATCGGGTTTGGCGGTGGCCACATGTTGCATGCCGATGGTCGCATTGGCGCCGCCGCGGTTTTCCACCACGAACGGTTGCTCAAGACGTTGCGCCAGCTGCTTTGCCAATTGCCTTGCCACGATGTCGGTTGGGCCACCCGGTGGAAAGGGGACCACCATGGTAACCGGCTGTCGTGGCCATGTGACATCGGTTGTAGCGGCTGCGCTGCAAAGGCTGGTCAGGGTGCAGCCAAGAAGCAGGGCTGCGGCGGATTTGCGGGTGTTGCAGAAATACATGATTGTCTCCTCATGTGATTGTGGACTGCACCTGCGTGAGCGTGCTTACGGCCAGACTTTATTTGGCGAGCCGGTTCGCTGGAACCGGTATCTAGCCCGTCATTTGTTCATCCTGGGCCGAAGTCAGGAATGCGAAAAGCGTGTCATTGTTTTTGTGCAGGATGTGTTGCCCGATTTCAGCCGCCCAGTACTGGGCTGAGCCGAAGCAGGACTTGCATTCCCGGATTCTGCGGGTGTAGTGATGCAGGGGGTATTCCTGGCTGATGCCGATTGCGCCGTGTATTGCATGTGCGATATCGGCGATTCTGTCTGCGATATGTGCGATTTGAAATTGCGCGATGGCAAGCGCTCGGGAGCCAGGGGCAGTCTGGGCGCTGCCGTCAGTGGCGGCCGCCATCTGCAATGCCATATCGGCAGCGCACACGTGTTCGGCCATTTCGCTGATCTGGTGCTGCACGGCCTGAAATTTGCTTACCGGCCGGCCAAATTGCTGGCGCTGGGCAGCATATTCCAGCGTGAGTTCGAAGGTTTTTTCCATGGCACCCACGGTCGCTGCCAGCATGGCAAAGACACTCAAATGAAATAGGTCGTGCGTTGCCTGCTCGCGCAGATCGAGCCTGGTCAGGCCCTGAGTCGGCCAGGCCACGGCTGCGAACAGGCCGCCATGGTAGGCTTGCAAAATCCGACGATTATGGCTGTGCGCCAGGAAGCATTGCTGGTCCGTGGCGATCAGCATGTGATCAACCCAGTGACCATGCCAGGCCTTGTGCAATGTGGCCGAACGGGTCTGTGCATCAATCTGAAGCGCCGAACTGGCGTAGCTGAACGAGCCTTCCGGTAGATCCACACTGTGCGTGTGTGCCCAAACACGTGTGACCACGGTCTGAGCAAAAGGTATGGGCACGTTGTAATACCCTTCCATCTTCAGCAATGCAATCACCTCATACAGGCTGATGCCGCTGCCACCGGCCGCTTGCGGCAGCAGCAGGTCGGCAAAGCCACTAGCGTAAATTTCATTTGATATTTTCTTGTGCTGATCCGCCGTGATTTCCAGGCCAGGCGATGCGCCTGAAGTTACGTGCCTGAACAGTTCGCCAAGGGCATCTTCGAGTAATGTGTCCATGTTGTTTCCTTAGCGCAAGCCCAGGCCTCGTGCGATAATGCCGCGCAATATTTCGCGCGTACCGCCACGTAGCGAGTAGCTCGGGCAAATCTGGCTGACGAACGACAGTGTATTGATCAGTTCTGTCGAGGGCATGTGAGCGGGATACAGGCCAAGGCACCGGTCGATCAGTTTGGGAATGTCCTGCTCGAGCGAAGTGCCGTAATCCTTGACCAGCGTGGCTTCAAGCGCCGGATTCTGTCCATTGGCCAGTTTTGCTGTCACCGCAAGTGACATGGCGCGCAACACCGCCAGGCGCGCTGTGATTTCGCCCACCGTGCTTTGAATAACCGGGCTGCCCCAATCCTGTTGACGACACTCGCGGATAAAGCATTCGACCAATGCCATGCTGGAATACAGGCGTTCCGGTCCGCTGCGCTCGAAAGCCAATTCTGCATTGACCTGCTCCCAGCCCGCGCCTTCCTGGCCGATCAAAGCTTCTGGCGTCAACTGTACGTCTGTAAAAAATACTTCCGAGAAGTGGGCATCGCCGGCCAGGTCATGAATGGGCCGGATGGTGATGCCTGGCAGGCTCAGGTCGATAATAAATTGTGAGAGGCCTTTGTGCTTGTCCTGGGCGGTGCCACTGCTGCGCACCAATGCGATCATGTAATGCGAGTGCTGGGCATTGGTGGTCCAGATTTTGCTGCCATTGAGCGTCCATCCATCATCATTTTTTATGGCCCGAGTACGGATGCTGGCCAGATCGGATCCCGAGTCGGGTTCGCTCATGCCAATACAAAAGAAGGCTTCGGCCCGACAGATTTTAGGCAGATAGAAATCGCGTTGTGCCTGGGTGCCATAACGCAGGATCAACGGGCCGCTTTGCCGGTCGGCAATCCAGTGTGCCGATACGGGCGCGCCGACGCCCAGCAATTCTTCGGATACCACGAAACGGGTGAAGTAGCCTTTGTCGGCGCCTCCATATTGCTGCGGCAGGGTAAGGCCCAGCCAGCCTTGCTGCGCGAGCTTTTTGCTGAAATCAGCATCGAATCCCATCCATGACCGGGCGCGGTCAAACGCAGTCATGTGCTGCGTATTTTCCTGGATGAATGCGCGAATCGGTTGCCGTACGTTTTCGTCCTGGTCTGGCAGCCGGGCAAGTTCAAGATTTGTCAGCATAGTTGCTCGCTCTGTTTTGCCGATGTCATGTCTGAATTATTGCGGGCGGCCAGCCAGCATCCGCTTTACGTCATAACTGATCACGACCACATCGTGTTGATTTTTGATGTCAATGTGAGTATCGACGACGGCGCGATTCTGCTTGCTGGTCGGTTTGATACCGGTGACCAGGACATCTGCATGAACGGTGTCGCCGGCGATGACCGGCGCCAGCATCTTTTTATGCACTTCGAGCAAGGCAAGGCCGGTGCCCTGGACCATTGATTGCATGAGAATGCCTTCAATGATGCCGTAGGTAAGCGCACCGGGCACGGGCCTGCCCGATATGGCGCCGGCATCGAAGGTCTTGTCTATGAAGATGGTTTCGAGCATGCCGGTGCAACTGATAAAATTGATGATATCGGTTTCGGTGATGGTCCGCTTGAAGGTAACAAACTTTTGTCCCACTTGCAGATCCTGCCAGTAAAATCCCATGCCCAGTATTTTTGGGTCGTTTTGCATTTTTTATACTCCTGTTAAGTGGTTTGGTCCGGCCGGTCAGCGCCCACAATATGTTGCTCACGTAAATGATTGATTTGTTGTTGCGAATAGCCCAGCTGATCCAGAATTTCCTGGGTGTGTTCGCCAAGCCGCGGCGGCATTTTCAATGGCACTTGTGAGTTTGACAGACTGACCGGATTGTTTGTGAAGCGGTAACGGTGACCCTGATCGGTCAGCTCCGAAAAAAAGCCCGCAGACTGCAAATGGGGATCCTGCTCCAGCTCGTTGAGCGTATTGATACGTGCCGCAGGAATTTCCTGCTCATCGCAAAATTGCAACCAATGTGCAGTGGACTGATTTTTAACGATGCTGCCAGTCAGCTCATACAGCTGGTTGATATTCTGTGTGCGTGCACTGATGCTGTGAAAGCGGCTGTCCTGCGCCAGTTTGCCATGGCCCGATTCTATAAAGAACCGCTTCCAGTGCTCATCGGTATAGGGCATCATGCAAATATGGCCATCTGTGGTCTGGTATGGTCGGCGCCATTCGGACAGCACCCGGACATAACCCGCGTCCAGATCCTTGTCGGCCAGATGACGTCCGTAGAAATGTTCAACCAGCACATACGAGACCATGGATTCGAACATCGGGATTTCGATCAGTTGCCCGCGGCCATCGCGCTCGCGCTGGAAGAGGGCGGCCAGAATCGCGTGGGCAGCCATCAGGGCGCAGGTTTTATCGGCGGCAATGATCGGCATATAGCGCACGGCGCCGGTCTGTTGCCTGATCAGATCCGGTATGCCGGACAAGCCCTGAATAATATCGTCATACGCCGGCATGCCGCTATAAGCGCCATTTGATCCGTAACCCAGTAGCGCTGCGTAGATCAGTTTCGGATTGCGCCGTGTCAGTGTGGCCGGATCCAGTCCCAGCTTATTCAGTTTCTGGGGACGGATGCTATGCATGAAGACATCTGCGTGTTCCAGTAATCGCTGCAGCACCTCGAGCCCTTCCGAGGTTTTGATGTTGATTGCGATACTTTTCTTGTTTCTGTTGGAACCCAGAAAAACGGCGGACAAACCTTCCTGGTAGGCTGGTCCGGTATACCGTGTGGAATCGCCCTGTAGCGGTTCAACTTTGATCACCGTGGCACCATAGTCGGCCAGGATCAGAGAGGCGTACGGACCAAAGACCACGGAGGTCAGGTCAACAATGGTAATACCGGCCAATGCGCTGGGAGAGGATGTGATGTCGTTCATATTATGATTTTCCGAATAAGGAAAAGCATAAGCATAAATACGATATTGGTCCAATATTAAAAATAGATTATTTGATATTAAATCGGTATCATAAACGCACACAGATTCTGCTCAGCGATTGGGCTGCATTAGCATTAGATTGGATAGTTGAAAGTATTGCCCGGCGTGAAGCCGCTGCCCGGACGCACTGGCAAGATTGTCACTTGGCCTTGCGTATGGCGTACATGTCAACAGGGTGGTTGTGCGAAATAAGCCGCAACAGGCAATGGCGATTGTAATTGTGATTTTCAGTGCAAGCGCGCAAGGTTATGCTAAGTGTGTTCGCAAGGGGTGAACATACGGGCATGTTTCAATAGCGCTTTTTCAAGACCAGTGCCAATGTTATCCGCAATGATTTCATTGCCTACAGGACAGGGACAAGGCGCGGGGCGATTCTACGATCACTGCCAGGAGCTGTGAACCAACCTGATAGATTGGGCCTCATTCAGGCGTTTGGCTTCTTGTTCTGCGTAGTCCCGCTCTCCCGGCTCATATGAGCCTTCATACAGACAACTGCTGCGATGCCACTTGCAATCGTTGTGGCGATCGGCAGCGACAGGCTTTTTATTGGCGCCTCCACCGCAGCCAGCAATAAAGACGGCGAGAGACAAGACAACGGCGCATCGGCTAAACGTTTGAACAGACATGCTTCCTTCTCCGAAAGAGGTGCAACGGCCATTTTATAGCATGTCTGCCAAACGCCAGGATTTATGGGTGGATAAAGCGGGAAAACGGCGCT
Source organism: Advenella sp. (assembly GCF_052108595.1). Lineage (NCBI taxonomy): Bacteria > Pseudomonadati > Pseudomonadota > Betaproteobacteria > Burkholderiales > Alcaligenaceae > Advenella > Advenella sp. Next base: position 24,000 of record NZ_JBQEAU010000039.1, on the reverse strand, counting down.
GAGTGAGGCGGCATTCTCTGGAGCTTGGCGAGCGTATTGAGCCGCTGGAGCGTAGTTGACTGCGAAGCTTGTCGCCAGACGCCGTTGACCGGTTGTGGTTGATGATTCAGTTGTTGATATCGGGATCCATCACGAGCTGTCCGACAACTGTGAGCAGTTCAGGAGCGATCTGTTCAACCCGTTGCTTTGTCATCTCCGGAGCGACAGACATGGCCGGCAGAGTATGGAGCAGCGTGACGCTGGCGGCGATTGAATTGCGCTCCATGAAACCGCGGATCTGATGGGCCGGACTGCGCCGCAAGCCCAAGCATGATGCAGGCTTTTGTGCTAATGTACAGTGTTTTTAATCGACTGTTACAGGTATTGATATGTCCAGGGAGCCAGATATTTCGGCAGCAGCAAATACAAATGACGAAATAGCGTCGAACGGGTCAGTAGGGCAATGGCTTATTAATGATTTTCGAATCGGCGATTTTTTCTTTGCGTCTCCTCAGCGACAATGGAGAGCAAGCCGCCACGATGTGGCTGCCGTAGCTTATCAGCCGGCGAATGCAGAAACGGTGAATGCCCTGTTCGATAAGGCGCGCAAGCATGGTGTGGCAGAGCCTGTCATGTTTGGATTGGTGCCATTTGATGTGAGCCGCCGTGCCAGCCTGGCAATTGCTTCGCACGTAGACAGCGCGTCTATCCCCGCTGAGCAGGTCAAACGTTCCGAAGCCAGCGGCAGGCCACAAATTGCGGCTCAGAAGCCCGTCCCTGAACCCGAATATTACGGTGATATGGTGCGCAAGGCGCTTGGCCTTATGTCGGAAGACGGCTTGCGCAAGATTGTATTGGCGCGCACCATGGAGGTCACCCTTGATCGTCCGCTGGACTATTCGCGTCTTCTGCCAGATCTGCTTTCACGCAACGCACTCGGCTATACGTTCGCCATTCCCGTATGGGAAGACGATGACCAGACGGTTCCTGCCGGCATGATGGTAGGTGCCAGCCCGGAACTCCTGGTGCGCCGTGTAGGAGATACGATACATGTGAATCCGCTGGCCGGTTCGATCGGCCGCAATCAGGATCCGTCAAAGGATCAACTGCTGCGGGATGGCTTAGCCATGTCGGAAAAGGATCTGCGCGAACATTCCTACGTTGTCAATGATATCGTGCGTATCCTGCAAGAGCATTGCGTTGATCTGGACATCCCTGAGGGTCCTTCGGTCATTGGCACCGATACACTGTGGCATTTATCGACCTACATTACAGGTCGGCTGCGTAATCCTGCCATGTCCGCGCTGGAACTGGCCTGTGCGCTGCACCCAACTCCTGCCATCTGCGGTTATCCGACAGCAACGGCGTTCTCGCACTTGGCCCAATTGGAGCCATTCGATCGTAGTTACTTTGCCGGGTTGGTGGGGTGGCAGCAGGCCGATGGCGATGGTGAATGGGCATTGTCCTTGCGATGCGCACTGCATACAGGTGAAGACAAATTGCGGCTGTTTGCCGGAGCGGGTATTGTGACCGGATCCGATCCCAATCATGAAATTGTTGAAACGGCCACCAAAATGGAAACCTTCATGCGAGCCATTCGTTGATTCCGTTTGTTTACTCGTTATTCAAAGCCATATTTTTACAATAAAAGGAGAACGCAGAATGCGTAGATGGTTTCAAGCGGGATTTTCCGCCATTGCACTTAGTATCTCGACAATTTCCATGGCAGCAGGATCCTGGCCAGAGCGTCCCTTGACGCTTGTCGTGCCGTTCGGTCCCGGTTCCAGTCCCGATCAAATGGCGCGCGTCATTTCCGAGCAGGCAAGCAAGACACTGGGTCAACCCATCGTGATACAGAATCGTCCTGGTGCCAGCGGCAATCTGGGAACCAATGTGATCGCCAAGTCCAAACCCGACGGTTATACCTTTGGCGTATCCATTACCGGCCCGCTGGTCAACAACACGCTTATCTACAAGGACTTACCCTACGATCCAAAAAAGGACCTAGTGCCGCTGACGTTGGCTGTGCACCAGCCAAACGTGCTGGTCGTGCCGGCAAACTCTCCCATCAAGACACTGCCGCAATTGCTTGAGGCCATGCGTAATCCGAAGTCGCAATACAATTTTCCTTCGACCGGAACAGGCACGATCGCGCATTTGTCAGTCGAGTTACTTCTGCAACGTGTGGGTGGAAAGGCTGTTCATGTCCCATATGCGTCTTCACCGGCGGCGCTGTCCTCCCTGCTGTCAGGCGATGGGCAGTTTGCGGCACTTCCACCGATTGCTGTCATGCCCATGGTGAACGACAGACGGTTGCGCGCATTGGCAGTTGTGTTCAATGAATCTACGGATATGTTTCCGAATATTCCGACGCTTGCCGAGCAGGGAGTAAAAGACATTGAAGGATCAGGCTGGATAGGCTTTGTCGCGCCTGCCGGCATGCCGGACGATGTCCGACAAACCCTGACCGATGCACTGATTGCGGCAATCCATGATCCAAACGTGCAGCAGCGCCTGAAGGCGCAATACATGCTGCCTGTGGGTAATCAGCCGGAAGAGTTTGCCCGCTATATGGACGAGGAGCTCAAGCGCTGGGGACCGATCATTAAGCGATTGAATCTGAGTGTGAATTAAGGTGATGGGCCGGGCTCTGGCTCGGGCTCTTCATCATAAAAGGGGGACAAGCGGTATTCATTAAACTTGTATTCGCGAAAAACCAGGTTTAATGGCGGTAATGCCGATGTCCCGGGCAATTTCTATATCACGATTCAGTGGCGCGGTAATCCAGCGCGTACAAAAAACAAAAGGCCTCCATATGGAGACCCTAAGTAATGTGGCGCGCCCGGCAGGATTTGACCATACGAAACGCAAAGCAATGTCACCACAGACCAATGGCATTTGCGAACGCTTGCACAAAACCATTCTGCACGTGTTTTATCAGATCACGTTGAGAAAGACCCTCTGCAGTGATCTGGATTCTTCATAGAAAGATCTGGACGGACGGCCGAATTTTTATAACAATGAAAGGACTCGTCAAGGCAAAGGGCGCTGGGGCTGAATGCCAATACAGATCTTGCGTGAGGGTAAGGAGGTTTGGGAGTCGAAGGATGTGACCTAAATCGAACCTGGCAGACACTGCGTAACAAACGGGTAACTGTCAGCTCATGTTTGAGTTAGTCCATATTAAGTAATGCACAAAACGTTGGAGTGCCCGACTTCTTCGCTCGTTTTTTCAGGGCCAATGACGATTTGTATTTCACATCTAAGACGCACGAGACAATCAAGTATTTTTGCTTCGCTTGTACCTTTGAATTGGCCGCGAAGCTGACTGGACAATTTTGGTTGTGCAATACCTAGTGCAGTTGCAGTGAGTAGTAGGGTCTCAATGACGAGATCGGATAATTTCGCCTATTTTTGCAGCCAGTTTTGTCTTAACGAGCAATTCGTCCGCATTATTAAATCCTAAGTCAGTACAGACATTGCCGCCGCTTTTTCTTCGATAGCAATCATTTTTTCTCCTAATGCGTGAATTTGAACCGCTTTCAGTCTTAAGCGAATTAGATCTATATCTAGTTTGGGGAGCGCTAGCGCCTTAGTGGATTTCTTCTGACAACAGACAGTGTAAAACTATTCTTCAAGCGAGATTCTATGTCTGCTTACATAAATGAGACAATCCTCAGGGGCAGTTGACTGTACTCCTACCTAAGAAAGGATGCTACTAAGTTGCGAGAAAATGACATGCTTGCATGGAAGGTTATTTCCTGGGCCTGTTGAGTGTCCTTTGACCGAATGTTCCCAGGAGCATACTTAAAGCCATGTCTGTGCATGTCTAAGGTGGTCCTATTCTTTTGTGATTTTTTTTATGTGAACGCCTCCCAGGAGGTAATCGAATTGCAGAAATGCGTAGCGTGGCGAGAACGGCTGTTGTCTAGCGTTCACCACATCCACAGAAACGCCTGTATTTATGCAAGTTTATCTATACTTGCTATGAATAATATTCACAGCCTCTATTCCTCCATAGGGCTAGCTGCACCACTTCCCGGTCTATAGACTTGTTGTTAAGCAATGTACTTAAACAGATATTTCGCAAAAACGTCACGCACGTCTAACACAAGCACATAGGAGAAAAACGCATGAACAAAACGGTCCGCATTGGATCTGGCGCGGCCTGGTGGGGAGACCGCATAGAGCCCGCTGCCTTGAATGCTGAACATGGGAAACTTGACTATCTTTGCTTCGAGACAATGGCCGAAGCCACTGTTTCGGCAGCCCAGGTCCGCAGCCGGCGCGACCCCAGTTTCCCTGGCTACGACACCTATCTGGAAGACCGCATGCGCGCTGTTTTGCCGGCCTGCATGCGCCAAGGCACTCGCATTATTTCCAACCAGGGCTGGATCAATCCCACGGCGGCCGCCGAACGTGTTGTGGAGCTTTTACGCGAACTAGGCATATCAGGCGTGAAAGTTGCCGCCGTTACTGGCAGCCTGATTACTGAACGCATATTGGATCTCACCGACCATATTCTGGAAAACGGAGAGCCCACCACCACGTTGGCGCCTACTCTGATCTCTGCTGAAGTCTATCTAGGCGCAGAACCCATCGTAGAAGCGCTGCGGGCCGGCGCCCAAATCGTTATAACGGGTCGCGTAGCCGATCCATCGATATTTATGGCGCCGATGATGTACGAATTCGGCTGGGATCCGCTTGACCACGCTCGCTTGGGTGCGGGTAACGGTATAGGGCATCTGCTGGAATGCGGAGCGCAAGTGACTGGTGGCTACTTTTCTGACCCGGGCTTCAAAGATGTACCTGAACCCTGGAACTTCGGCTTCCCAATCGCCGAAGTGCAAGAAGACGGCAGCGCCGTTATCACCAAAGTAAAAGGCACCGGCGGCGCAGTTACTCTACAAACCGTGAAGGAACAAATCCTGTACGAGGTGCACGATCCTGCCAATTATCTGACTCCGGATGTCGTCGTTGACTTTACGACCGTCAACCTGGAACAGGACGGTCCTGATCGCGTACGCGTGACGCATATCAGCGGTAAGCCGCGAACGCCGACCCTAAAGGTCTCGATAGGTTGCACAGAAGGCTTTATTGGTGAAGACATGTTTTTTTATGCCGGACCCGGAGCCTTGCGACGCGCCCAATTAGCCAAACGCATACTGGAAGAACGCTTCAAAATTGTGAAACTGGATGCTGAAGACCTGCGAATAGATTTCCTGGGCATCAACGCCATTCATGGGGAAGCCACGCCAAACGACGCGCCGGAACCCTATGAAATCGCGGTACGTGTCGCCGCCCGCACTCGTACCCGCGAAGAAGCGGAAAAGGTCGGGCGAGAAGTTGACGGCATGGCGGTTTCTGGCATTGCGCATACCGGCAAGCGCGTGCCGCACCAGGACCGAACGCGAGAGATCATTGGTGTCTGGTCCTCGTTGGTACCTCGTGAAAGTGTCCCAGCCACTGTAACTTATTTTGAGAGTTGATCATGTTAATACTTCTGCAGCATCTGGCCCACACTCGTTCTGGAGACAAAGGAAACACTTCAAATATCTCCGTGTTTGCCTACGAACCGGAATTTTATGAACTTCTTAAAGCCCAGCTTACCGCCGAACGCCTCAAAGCTTTCTATGGTGGCGTGATTACGGGCGACGTATTGCGCTATGAGGTTGACAACATACACGCCATGAACTTCGTCGCTCAGGGTGCGTTGGGCGGCGGTGTATCGCGCAGTCTTTGCCTGGACAACTATGGCAAAGCCCTGTCCGCTGCAATTCTGGGGTTCAAGGTGGATGTGCCCGAATCGTTGCGCGGCAAGCTACACGGGCAACAGTTGCTTTGAGTTAATAACTATCGGAGGAGTCAATATGTTTAAGAATAAAATGGTAACGGCGCTAAGCCTTGGCATAGCGATGGCGGTATGCGGGGTAGCCCATGCTGCGTATCCCGAACGCTCAGTGACGATAGTGGTTCCTTATCCTCCAGGCGGCACCACGGATCTTCTTGCTCGCCTAGTATCCATGAAACTGACCAAAAGCCTGGGACAGACTTTTGTCGTTGAGAACAAGCCAGGAGCAGGCGGTCAAATTGGGACATTGGCCGTTGCCAGAGCCAAACCAGATGGCTATACCCTGGTCATGGGTACCATCAATACCCACGGTATCAATGCAGCCATGTACAAAAAGCTGTCATATCGAACGGTAGAGGACTTCGCACCCGTAATCATTGTGGCCGACACGCCCAACGTCATGATTGCGAATAAAGATGCTCCGTTTAAGACATTCGAGCAGTTCATCGCATATGCGAAAAAAAATCCAGGTGCAGTCAGCTTTGGCTCGACCAGCATGGGCGGCAGCCCTCACATGTCCGGCGAACTGCTGAAAGCCAAGGCAGGTATCGATATGGTCCACGTGCCGTATCAAGGGGGTGGCCCCATGCTGAATGATGTGATAGGTGGGCAAATCCAAGTTGGATTCGATAACTTGCCCTCATCAGCGGGGCACATCCGGGCAGGTAGCCTACGGGCTCTGGCCGTGACGACAAAAGATAGATGGCCAACATTCAAGAACGTCTCTTCCATTAGCGAATCTGGCGTGCCTGACTATGAAGTATCAGCCTGGTTCGGTATCTTGGCTCCCGCCGGCACGCCTACCGATGTAGTACAAAAATTGAATCAGTCCATCGCTTCAGCTTTGACTGACGAAGATGTAACTAAACAGCTTGAAGGTATGGGTGCGCGACGGGTAAAGAATACGCCGCAAGCGTTTGCTGACCGCATCAAATCCGAAGTGGCCAAATGGACAGAAGTGGTCAAGACCAACAAACTACCGTTGCTATAGGTGCAAACCGGTTGGGTTTGCACCTATTTAACAGGAGCGCTCATTTGAAAATGAATGCGTGGTTGGAGTCACGGTCGGTGAAGCCCCTGTTTTACACGAGGTAAAGCCGAACGAAACCTCGAAATATCAGGAACGTGTAGACGCTTGATGGCTCCCCCTTAAGATTAGACGCTAAAGTGACGACAAAGCCCCGCTTATCAAACAGGCGTCTGGTGCTGGTAAAGATAATAGTAACGACCCCCGGCCGAAGCGCAAGCTCGGGGGGCGAATTCTTGATCTTCCAATATTAGCCGCATATTTGTGCAGCTAATACGTGAGCGTGGCCAGTACATCGGTATATATTTTGGTTGTTTGTGATTAAGATGGGTGTTCAAGTAGGCTGCCTAACAACAAGTCTATAGACAGAGGCGTGGCACAATCAACCCTATCTGAGAATCAATATTATGAAATTATTCATAAGGGAAGGTATGGATAAATTTGCCGAAATACTGGTGTTTCTGTGTGTCGTAGAAGAAGGCAGTTTTTCTGCTGCCGGACGCAAGCTGTCACGCACTCCTTCCGCGATAAGCAAGATAATTGCCCGCCTGGAATCGCGGTTGGCAGTTCGATTGTTCGACCGTATTGCTGGGACGATACGATTAACACAAGAAGGCCAGCGATTTCGCGAGCATGGAAAGAAAGTGGTCGACGCCATGACTGAAGCTGAAAATTCGGTAACGCCAAATGAATCGGAAATGACGGGGGTACTACACATACATACCAGTCTGACCTTTGCCAAATATCAGTTGGCTCCGCTGCTGCCCTTGTTGCTGAAAAGGCATCCTAGCTTACGTATCGAATTCATTATCGGGACTGATCGCGGCGATTTCCTGAAAAAGGATATTGACGTAGCGATTCACAGCGGAAGCCCGACAGAACTGTCCATGGTGGGTAAGCCATTATTTCTTAGGCGCTGGATTATTGCTGCCGCGCCGGCGTATCTGAAGAGGAACGGGGTGCCGGTGGTTCCTGACGAGCTGCATAGCCATCACTGCTTGAATTTTACGGTACGACAACAGTGGAACGCCTGGACCTTCATCGAAAACAGTGTCCCCAAGGCCGTCAACATTCAAGGGGTGGTGGGCGCCGATCAGGGCGAATTGCTGCGTACTCTGGCCCTCGTGGGCTTGGGAATCGTGCGCTTGGCCGAATTTCATATCGCCGCTGATATTGCCGAGGGCCGGCTTGTTCAGTTATTGACCGATTACCCGCCCGCGACACAAGACATGATGTATGTCTTGTATCCGCCTGGCAAGACCCTGGCGCCGCGAGTACGCGCGTTCCTACGATTCCTGAACGAGCATTTTGCGGTTCAATAGGGCAGGGCATGCTGATCGGTATTGTTGTGCAAGACAAGATTGATGTTGCCCTGATTTCACGTACAGCAGATGCGCCCGGGCATAACAATTGGCTGTTTGCCGGGTTCCTGCGTACTGGTAAACGGGCTGCTGCTGTCATGAGGCTCGTGCGGTCAGCCAGATTCGATGGTCATGACCCTTATGCGTACTTGAAAGAGGTGCTCACACGCTTGTTTATGCAACCGGCCATGCGGATCGGCGAACTAATGTCACGCAACTGGGCCGTCCAACGGGCGAACTAAATGACGATGGCCACTAACGCGGTCATGTTAATATGATTTTGCTTACCGAGTAATTGGTCAAAGAAGTAATCTTTTTTGGCCCGGCTACATTTTGCAGCCAGTCTACGGGCAACCTCGTTTCAATAATACAAAAAACAAAAGGCCTCCATATGGAGACCCTAAGTAATGTGGCGCGCCCGGCAGGATTTGAACCCACGACCCCTTGGTTCGTAGCCAAGTACTCTAATCCAACTGAGCTACGGGCGCGCTGTAACTGCAAGAAAAGAATTATGCGCTAAACAAGGCCTGATTGCAAGTGCTTTTCACGTTGTATTTTAAAAAATGTTGATAACGCGCGACAAGACTGCAATTTCGGCTTTGTTTGCATGAGTTTTGTTGTTCCGGAGCAACGTGCGATGTTGCATATTTTTCTGGGTTGGGGCTAGATGAGGGGAGTGATTGCGACTGGTGAATTTTGTTGCACTTGCTTATGGCTTCATGACGGCCATCGTGTATGGCGCAGAAAGCCCCGAAAAACGGAAAATATGAAAGGGACCGATGATGGAAACAGTTTATGATGCACTGCGCGAGAGTCACGAAACGCAACGCAGTCTCTGTAAACGGCTGCTTCGCACCAAGCCCGGTACGGGCAGCCGGGACGATATTTTCAAGGCGCTGTATGTTGAACTCGAAGCGCATGCGGCCGCAGAAGAGCGATTTTTGTATGCGCCCATTCTGATGGATGACAACGGGTTGTCGCCTTCGCGACATGCGCTGGCTGAACATCATGAGATTGAGGAAATGCTGGAGGGTTTGCAGTCTGAGCCATCCAATTCACCGGGGTGGATGGCTCAGGCCAAGGCCTTGTCCAAAAAGGTGCACCACCATTTGCGTGAGGAGGAGAAAAAATTCTTTCAGGCGTCGGGAAAAATTCTGACTGATGCGCAAAAGACAAAGCTGGCCAAACAATATCGTCGCGATTTCGAGCGGATGAAGAAAGTGCTCGCCTAGGACGGCCGGCTGCCGGTGCGCTTGATGACTCCGGCGCGGCCAATTCGCGAGCAGCGGCGGGCTATAAAAAAGCTGCCTGTGTAATGCATGCATAAAGGCACACACAAGGCAGCTTTTGGTCGATCACCGATCTTGTCGTCTGTTGTTAGACAGGGAACATCACCGGGATATTGACGCCTGGAATTTATTTATGGCGTTCAGCGGCACCCGAGATCGCAGCACCACCGCGTTCCAGATCCTGTCCGGCACCGGAAATGGTATTGCATGCAGCCAGGCCGAGCAGAGATACCAGTACAGCAACAAGTCCCAATTTTTTCATGATTTATTCTCCTATGTCGGTCTAATTACAAATACAAACGTGATAATCCGCGATTACGAATAAACTGTCAACGCCCAATTGCCATTGCAAGCTGATTTTTTCCGGAAATGTTATTTCAGCGTACTACTTATTTGGTTACGACGGATCGCATCCAGTCGCTCAGTTCGTCGGCATGTTCTTCCTCGTCATTCAGGATGCTCTCCAGGAGTCGGCGTGTTGTGGGATCCTTGTCGCCGATCAGTTCAATCATTTGCGTGTAGGATTCAATCGCGACCCGCTCGGCAATCAGATTCGATTTGATCATGTCGTGCAATTCAGCGTCGTCGTTGTAGTCGGCGTGGCTGCGGGCCAATAGCGTGTCTGGTGAAAAATCCGGCTCACCGCCCAGTTGCACGATGCGTTTGGCAATGGAGTCGGCATGCGCCGATTCTTCATTGGCGTGCACCAGAAATTCATCGGCGATGGCAGGGGACTCCAATCCCGTCGCAGTAAAATGGTGGCGCTTGTAGCGCAAGATACAGACAATCTCTGTCGCTAACGCATCGTTCAGCAGACGCACAATGTCTTCGCGCCAGGGATTGTCATGCCCTATAACGGCGCCATCATCCAGACTTTGCTTTGCTTTTTCAATGGCCGTCTCGTCCAGTTGCAGGCGACTAGCGGTATTTTTTTTCATACTTGTCTTGCTCTTCTCTTTCATAATAACTCCTGTCTTTAAATAGGTATTTAATAAGGAATATTGGATTCAGAATAGTGTCAGATAGAATGAATGCCAGCCAAAGATCTATGTTCAAATAATAACATTAATAGGCAAAGTGAAAAATTGCTGATGCAAAAGATAGCGATCCTATGTCAACTGTCATGGCGTTATGGCTTGCAATCAGGCTGATTCGCAGTCGTTTCAACTACAGGAATTACATATGCAGGATACGGATATCAGGCTTGCGCAGGTTGAGGATTTTGATCAGTGGGGCGTGCTATGGCGCAGCTACCTGGCGTTTTATGGTGAGCCGGAAGATGCGCAGATCAGCCAGACTACCTGGCAGCGTTTTATAGATGGGAAAGAGCCCATGCATGCATTTGTGGCTGTTCGGGGCGGACAAGTCGTCGGGTTTGCGCATCTCATTGGTCATCGGTCCACCTGGTCGCAAAAAGACCGTCTGTATCTGAATGATTTGTTCGTCGCCCAGGCCCACAGGCAGAACGGCGTGGCCCGGCAATTGCTTGAGTACGCCAGGCATTTTGCCACCAGCAACAACTATGAGTGGTTGTACTGGACGACGCGCGAAGGTAACGCCACGGCAAGAACGCTTTATGATCAGGTCGCCAGCCGAACAGATTTTGTGCAGTATCGTGTTTTTATAGATTGATGTCGATTCGTTGAGTACAGGCTCAAGGTGCACATCCGTGACGCATCGGTATTTCGACGCTTTGGCGGACAATCGCGCACGCTTCTTATTGGCATCCGACGCTGACGGGCGAGGGCTGGACGCAGCTGCCCCATGCTGCATCCGGCTGGGGCTATCAGGTTTTTCCTGCTGACGCCATAACCTGCGCCAACGCGCTATTGCCGGACAAGCCGTCGTCATCGCGCAGGTTTTCAATGACGCCGGCCCGATCTGCCTGGCTGCGATTCTGGCTCAATTTCCATTTTCCATCGATGCTCGCAACCGTGATTTCCAGTCCGACGATGGCGCGCTTTTGTCGGTCGATAAAATCGGCTGGCGCATCTGTTACTTGCCACGGAGCAGGCCTGCCGGTTTCCTGCATGCGGGTTAAGGCGCTGATCTGGCTTTGCAGCCAGTCGGCGTCATCTGTGGTGGCTAGGGTGCCTCGCATTTGCACCATGACATAATTCCAGGTGGGGACAACCTGGTGGGTCGTTGCCTTGCTTGCATACCAGGATGGCGAGATGTACCCCTGTTCGCCCTGGAACACAACTAGACAGGCATGATCTGCCGTCAATAATTTCCAATGCGGGTTGGCCCGCGCCATATGTGCCCGCAATGTGCCGTGCTCGCCCTCTTCGGGGAAGTACAGAAACGGGATCGGGCTGGCCTGGACGCCTTCGGGGCTCTGGGAGATAAGCAATCCCAGCGGATGGCGGCGTATCAAATCTGCAATTGCCTCGGGGTCGGCAACGCGAAAGTGGGAGGGGTTGTACATGACAGTCTGATTCAAAGTGGGATGCCGGTCAGGGGTTCGCAAGCTGCGGTGCTATGTGCATTATACGAAGTGATGTTCGCGGGTAAGATGTAAGAGACGCGCAACGCATATAAAAATAGGTTTGCGTGGCACTTGCCAGGCAACCGGCGCCCGCGATTGCGCTCGCTTGGGGTTTCCCGATGGCGGACATTCATCAGGCTAGGTGACTATTTTTGCGCAACATCACTGTTCGTCTGTTATTTTGCGCCTATTTTTCAATTTATTAAAATTTCATTTGCAAAGCCTTCTTTTTAGAATAGGGGTTGAACGTCGCATATGCCCGGTTGATGCTGGGAGCCTCATGTTTGCGACAAATATTCAGGTGTCGCCCCATGTATCATTTTTACGATCAGTATTGTGTTGAGCAGGCCGCTAAAAGCCGGCTGCGCGCGTTGCCGCAAGTGGATCTTCCGGTCTCGCTCGACTTTTCCAGTAACGACTATCTCGGCCTGGCTACCCATCCCGATGTTGTGAACGCCGCGATTGAAGCTGCCAGGCAATGCGGTGCCGGTTCAACTGGTTCCCGATTGCTGTCCGGAAACTACAGTCTGATTGAATCCTTTGAAAGGCAGATCGCCCAGAGCAAGCATACCGAGGCGGCCCTTATATTCAGTTCGGGTTATCAGGCCAATATGACCGTACTGGCCAGTCTGCTGAGCCAGCGTGTCCTGCCGGCGGCACCCATTGTTTTTTTCGACAGACTCAATCATTCAAGTCTTTATAACGCGATGTTTTTATCCGGGGCGGAATATGTGCTGTTCGAGCGCAACGACATGGCCGACCTGCGCCGTCAGTTGCAAAAGTATCGAGTGGCGTCCCGGCCCGCGTTTATCGTGACTGAAACCGTTCACGGGATGGAAGCGGACCTGTTGCCCATTGCGGATGTGGTCGATATTGCCGCCAGCTACAACTGTTTTCTGTATCTGGATGAAGCGCATGCGACAGGTTTGTATGGCCCGCAAGGCTATGGCCTGTCCACGACAGTCGATTTGTCGCCGGTGCCGCATATGGTGATGGGGACATTCAGCAAAGCTATCGGTGGCGCCGGAGCATACATTGCCTGCAATACGATCATGCAGCAATTCATGTTGAACAGAACGGCCGGCTTCATTTATTCAACGGCGCCGTCGCCCATGAGCGTGGCGGCGGCAGCTAAGGCATGGAGCATGGTTCCGGCGCTTGCTGCGCAACGCCAGCAGGTATTTGCCATGGCCGATTTGCTGCGCCAGCTGTTGCGTGCTCGCGGCCTAACCGTCATGGGCGATGGCACCAATATCGTGCCAGTATGTCTGGGAGATGAATCCGACACGCTGGCATTGAAGAAAGTGCTGCTGGAAGAAGGCATGATGGTGTCAGCGATCCGACCGCCCACCGTACCGACTGGTACTTCCCGATTGCGTATTGCCATCAATGCGCTTCATGATAGCGATAGCGTGAACCAGCTGGCCCAGGCCATTGTGCAGCACTTGTCCCGTCCAGCGACAAGGAGTTGATCATGCGTATTTTTGTCACTGGAACCGATACCGATGTGGGCAAGACGCTGGTGTCGGCCTGGCTATGCCGGCATTTTGGGTTTGACTATTTCAAGCCGGTGCAGGCAGGCTTGCTGCCGATGACCGATAGCGAGTGGGTGAAGATCCATGCCGGTTGTCATACTTACCCGGAAACATACCGGCTGCACGAGCCGGCGTCACCCCATTACGCCGCCCGGCTGGAGGGCAGGCAGCTTGCGTTGGACAACATCCGCCTGCCTGACGCGCAACGGCTGGTGGTGGAGGGCGCCGGCGGCGTCATGGTCCCGCTGGGCGCGGGATGCCTGATGATCGATCTGATCGCCTGGCTGGCTCTTCCTGTGCTGGTGGTGGCTTCGACCAGGCTGGGAACGCTTAACCATACGCTGCTTACTTTGCAGGCCTTGCGCTTGCGGGGTATTGCTGTGCTGGGCGTCATACTGAACGGCCCGCCATGCGATATGACTGCGGACACAATTGCAGACTATGGCAGTGTGCCCGTGCTGCAGCACATTCCGGTGCTGTCTGCCGGAGTCAGTGCATCTACCTTGATGCAAATCGCGCCGACGTCAGCGCTTAAACATGCTTTGGGAGTGCAAGAATGAACGCAAGAAAGAACCGCACGCTGGCGGAACGGGACAAGGCGCTGGTGTGGCATCCGTTCACTCAGGAACAAACCGCCGCGCCACGCCTGCCGGTCTCGCATGGGCGCGGACCATGGCTTTACGATACGGATAATAATGCCTATCTTGATCTGGTATCGAGTTGGTGGGTGAACCTGTTCGGGCATGGCTGCCCGCACATTGCGCAAAGTATTGCCGCGCAGGCAAACAGGCTGGAGCATGTGCTGTTCGCCGGTTGCACCCATGAGCCTGCCGTGCAATTGTGTGAGGCGCTCAGTGCCATGCTGCCTGAAAAATTGCGCAAGTTCTTTTTTTCCGATAATGGGTCGACGGCCGTTGAAGTTGCACTGAAAATGGCGCACCAGTACTGGAAAAATGCGCATGGACAGGAGCGCAAGCTGTTTATCGGCTTTGAAGGTGGGTACCATGGCGACACCTTTGGCGCAATGTCAGTTGGCGCGCATTGCGGCTATCACGATCAATTCCGTTCGCTGTTTTTCGAGTCGGTGGTGGTACCTTTTCCGGATACTTGGTGGAATGACCAAGAGGTACAGGCCCGGGAGCAGGCAGCGCTTGCGGCACTGGAAGCCGCACTGATACGACATGCAGGCCAGGTCGCGGCCATGATCATGGAACCGCTGGTGCAGGGGGCAGCAGGCATGCGTATGTGCCGGCCGCAATTTGTTGCCAAGGCATGCGCACTGGCCCGTGCGCACGACACGCTGGTGATCTTCGATGAAGTCATGACCGGATTCGGCCGCACCGGCACCCGCTTTGCATTTGAGCAGACAGGCGCAGTGCCGGATTTTTTATGCGTGTCCAAGGGGATAACAGGCGGTTTTCTTCCGCTGGCATTAACCATAACGGGCGACCATATCTACGAGGCCTTTTTATCTGAGCAGGCTGACCGGGCGTTTTCTCACGGACATTCCTATACAGCCAATCCGCTGGCCTGCGCCGCCGCCGTCGCGGCAATGGCTTTGCTAATTACCGATGAAACGTCGCGCGCACTGCAGGTACTGCCGCAATGTCATCATGAGGGATTGCAACTGCTGCAACAGGCCGTGCCGGCGATACTGCGCCCTCGGATTACCGGAACCATTGCTGCCTTTGATTTGCCGCAGTCATATCCGCATTCGGCAGGACAGCTGCACCAGCGCTTTCTGGAAAAAGGCTTGTTGATTCGTCCCATTGGCCAGACAGTGTATGTGTTGCCGCCCTATGTAACCAGCCCGGCACAGTTGCAGGCAGCGTATCAAACGATAGGACAGGTTCTTGCTGCTCGGTAAAGACCGGGTCGCAGGACATCCCGCTTGGGGGTGGGCAGCAACTTCGTATGTGCTATAACCCCCGAGGTTCGCAAATAAAGGTCTGCGGATAGGTGGCTGAAGATAAAGGGCCGAAGATAAAGGGCCGAAGATAAAGGGCCGAAGATAAAGGGCAATATGGTACGGCCAAAGCGCGGCGGCTGGTCCATGGGACCGATCATCGCGCCGTGAAAAATGAAAAAGCCCTTGAAATTCAAGGGCTTTTAAGTGTTTTTGGCGGAGACGGAGGGATTCGAACCCTCGATGCAGGTTTTAGCCCACATGCTTCCTTAGCAGGGAAGTGCCTTCAGCCTCTCGGCCACGTCTCCGAACAATCCGAGATTCTAACACGATTTTTGTCGCGGCCGCCACAAAATTTGCTCAAAAGGGCAGCAACTAGCGGAAAATTTACCGGGGTGTGGCAGCAGCGCTATTGCCTGGCACGTTTGCTGCCCCCAAACCTGCTGTTGCCCCGGCCATTGAGCCACGATCAGGCCTGTTCGACTTCCTGGTCCAGGCCAAAGGCTTTGTGCAGGGCGCGCACGGCCAGTTCCATGTATTTGTCGTCAATCAGAACCGAGGTCTTGATTTCGCTGGTGCTGATCATCTGGATGTTGACGCCTTCCTTGGCCAGCGTGCTGAACATCTGGCTGGCGACGCCGGCGTGTGAGCGCATGCCGATACCCACGATAGACACTTTGCACACCTTGTCGTCGGTCAGCACTTCGCGGGCGCCGACTGCGGGCAGGATGGTGTCGGTCAGCAGTTCCGTCGCCCGTTTGAATTCGGCGCGGTTCACCGTAAAGGAAAAGTCGGTGGTGCCATCGACAGACTGGTTCTGGATGACCATGTCGACGTCGATGTTGGCTTTGGCAACGGGCCCCAGAATGGCATAGGCAACGCCGGGCTTGTCAGGTACACCCAGCAACGTCAGTTTGGCTTCGTCGCGGCTGAACGCGATACCGGAAATGACAGCGGATTCCATTTTTGAATCTTCCTCAAAGGTAATTAATGTTCCTGAATTTTTCTCTTCCTGCAGGGCAATTGCAGGGTCGGTGAGCGATGACAGGACGCGCAACGGCACCTTGTATTTGCCGGCAAACTCGACTGAACGGATTTGCAGGACTTTGGAGCCCAGCGATGCCATTTCCAGCATTTCTTCAAAGGAGATGACAGACAGGCGCCGGGCTTCGGGCACCACGCGCGGATCGGTGGTGTAGACGCCATCGACATCTGTATAGATCAGGCACTCGTCGGCGCCGACCGCAGCGGCAATGGCAACAGCCGACGTATCGGAGCCGCCGCGACCCAGCGTCGTGATATGGCCGTCAGGGTCAATGCCCTGGAAACCGGTGACGATGACGACCCGGCCACTATCGAGCTCGGCCTTGACGCGTTTGTCGTCTATGGACTTGATGCGAGCCTTGGTAAAAGAGGAATCTGTTTTCACAGGCACTTGCCAGCCGGTGAAACTGCGGGCCTTGATGCCTTCGGCCTGCAGGGCCAGGGCGAGCAGGGCGCTGCTTGCCTGTTCGCCGGTCGCGGCGAGCATGTCAAGTTCACGACCGTCGGGCAATTCGGAAATTTCCTTGGCCAGCCCCAGCAGGCGATTGGTTTCACCGGACATGGCCGAGGGCACAACCACGACCTGATGGCCGGCGTTATGCCACTTGGCCACGCGTTTCGCAACATTCTTGATTCGTTCAACGGAGCCCATGGAGGTTCCGCCGTATTTGTGGACTATGAGAGACATCGAATTTGCAATAAAAGTTGCCCGAGATCGGGAGTAACCCATTATTCTACAACGAGTCAAATATTTATTCTGGAAAAAGCCCGCCTGCCGTGGCATTGCGTCATTCAGATCGTCCCGTTAAGCGCATTCCAGGACCATCCCTTCAGACCAATCCGTCATGCCTCTTTTGTTAAGCGCACCCTGCACCCGGCCCGGGCATGTCACGTGATCACAGGCGTGGTATTCTCTTTTTCAGTGAACATAAACAATGTTTTTTGAGGAGGATATCATGGCAAAAACAAAAATCGTCCAGGTCGCCAGCGGCACACAACTGGTCAATAGTCATCTGCGGGAGAACTACGAGGTGCTGGCCTTGTGGGAGCAAGCAGATCCGCAGGCGATTTTGGCGGAACATGGCAAGGGCGTGCGCGGCCTGGTGACCACTGCCGGGCACGGACTGAAGAATGAATGGTTGGACAGCCTGCCTGATCTGGGCGTGGTCAGCAGTTTTGGCGTGGGATACGACACGATTGACGCCGGCGAGCTGAAAAAAAGAGGCATACAACTGGGCAATACGCCGGATGTCCTGAATGCGTGTGTTGCCGATCTGGCGGTTTGTCTGCTGCTGGGCAGCGCCCGACAACTGGTCTGGGGCGATCGTTATGTGCGCGAAGGGCGCTGGCCGGTAGAGGGCCAGTTTCCGCTGGCGCAGAGCGTATCCGGCAAGAATGTGGGCATTGTGGGCCTGGGCGGTATCGGAGTGGAAGTGGCGCGCCGGCTAGCCGGTTTTGATTGCGAGATCCGCTACCATAATCGCAAGGCGCGCGATGATGTATCGTATGGCTATGAAGCCTCGCTGACGGGGCTGGCCGAGTGGGCCGATTATCTTGTGCTCACATGTGTGGGCGGCCCCTCCACGCATCATCTGATCAATCGGGAGGTGCTGCTTGCCCTGGGACGCAAGGGGACGGTTGTCAATGTCTCCCGGGGTACGGTGATCGACGAGGCGGCAATGATCGAGTTGCTGCAGCAGGACAAGCTGGGTTTTGCCGCACTGGATGTGTTCGAACACGAGCCGGACGTGCCGTCGGCGCTGCGCGAGCACGAGCGCGTGACGCTGATGCCGCATTCGGCCAGCGCGACCGTGGAAACCCGTCTGAAAATGAGCCAACGCGTGGTCGATAACCTTGACCGGTTCTTTGAAACGGGGCAGGTGATATCGCGGGTTGTGTAGACAGGAACGACGCCGCGCGCCGACACGGCCGCAGAACGTCTTATAAATGACATTCTGAAAGACCATTTCGCAGTATCTTGCGGTATCGACATTTTCGTATAATGAGTTCACGGTCGGTCGCAGCATCACCACCCACAGTGTGGGACGTGGCCGGCCACAGGCAATATTGTCCAGGTCACTGGCGGGGCGGTGGTCCTTCCTGTGCCAGACAAAAAATAACGGAGACAGCAATGAATATCGGTTTTATCGGGCTGGGTAATATGGGCGCGCCAATGGCGCTGAATCTGCTCAAGGCGGGCCATCAGCTGCAGGTGTTTGATCTGGTCGCCTCTGCCGTGGCCGAGCTGGTCCAGGCAGGCGCCACCTCGGCGGCATCACCTCGGGAGGTGGCGGCCGCCCGCCCCGAGGTGCTCATTACCATGCTGCCCGCCTCGGTGCATGTCCGCAAGGTCTATCTGGGAGAGGACGGGGTACTGGCTGCGGTCGATCCGAGCGTGCTGTTAATAGACTCTTCCACCATCGATCCACAAACGTCGCGCGAGGTGGCTGCCGCGGCGCAGCGGCAAGGCAATGCCATGCTGGATGCGCCGGTCTCCGGCGGCACCGTAGGCGCCAAGGCCGGTACGCTGACATTTATGGTTGGCGCAGAACAGGCTGCCTTTGACAAGGCCCGGCCGATCCTGGAACAAATGGGCAAGAATATCGTCCATTGCGGCGGAGCCGGCAACGGGCAGGTTGCCAAGGTTGCCAACAATATGCTGTTGGGCATTTCCATGATCGGCGCGGCCGAGGCCATGAGTCTTGGCGTGTCGCTGGGCATGGATCCCAAAGTATTGGCCGGCATCATCAATACTTCATCCGGCCGTTGCTGGAGCACCGAAGTCTATAATCCCTGGCCGGACGTGGTTGAAACAGCGCCGGCATCCAAAGGCTATGCCGGCGGCTTTGGGGCTGACCTGATGCTCAAGGACCTGGGGTTGGCCACCGAAGCGGCCCGCGCGGCCAAAGTGCCGGTGGTCATGGGTGCAACGGCGCAGCAGTTGTATCAGACTTTCAGCGCACAAGGCAATGGTCATCTGGATTTTTCCGCCATCATCCAGTCTATGGGAAAGGTTGAGAAATGAGCACATTCGACACGGCGCTCAGCGAAGAACAGCGCATGATCCGCGATATGGCGCGCGACTTTTCCCAGCAGGAAATCGCGCCGCACGCTGCCGCCTGGGAAGCTGCCGGCTGGATTGATGATGATGTATTGCGTCGCATGGGAGATCTTGGCCTGCTGGGCATGGTCGTACCTGAGGAGTGGGGCGGATCGAAAACCGATTACGTGTCGTATGCGCTGGCGCTGGAGGAAATATCCGCTGCCGATGCGGCAACCGGCACGCTGGTGTCAGTTCACTGCTCTGTTGGTTGTGGAACGTTGCTCAACAGCGGCAATGACACCCAGAAAAAGCAATGGCTGTCCGAACTGGCTAGCGGTCGCGCCATTTCCTGCTTCTGTCTGACTGAACCGCAGGCGGGGTCTGAGGCGCACAACCTGAAAACCCGCGCTCAGTTGCAAGATGGCAAGTGGGTACTCAACGGCGCCAAGCAGTTCGTTACCAATGGCAAGCGCGCCAAGCTGGCGATCGTTTTTGCGTTGACCGATCCGGACCAGGGCAAGCGCGGCATTTCCGCTTTTCTGGTGCCGACCGACACGCCGGGGTTTATTGTGAACCGGGTGGAAAGCAAACTGGGTATCCGAGGATCGGATACCTGCGCCATCACGCTTGAGAACTGTGCGATCGGCCAGGAGAATCTGCTTGGCGAACGTGGCCGGGGCTTATCGATTGCACTGTCGAATCTGGAAAACGGACGTATCGGTATCGGGGCTCAGGCGGTGGGTATTGCGCGTGCTGCGCTTGAGGCCGCCATTGCTTACGCCAAAGACCGTGTTCAGTTCAATGAACCGCTGATCAAACACCAGAGTATCGCCAATATGCTGGCAGATATGCATACCCAGGTCAACGCTGCACGGCTGATGGTATTGCATGCGGCGTCCTTGAAGGACAAAGGTATTGCCTGTTTGTCCGAAGCGTCCCAGGCCAAGCTGTTTGCTTCGGAGATGGCCGAGAAGGTCTGCTCGCAGGCGATTCAGATTCACGGTGGCTATGGCTATCTTGAAGACTATCCGGTGCAGCGCTATTACCGCGACGCCCGCATTACCCAGATTTACGAGGGAACCAGCGAAGTACAACGCATGATCATCACCCGCGGGCTGGTTGACTATACCGGGTTTTGCCCCTGAGATCGCTTGCATTTGCCGTAAACGCGGGTGTAAGGTAAAAATGGTATCATCGCCAATCTGCAGGGAGTCTGTTATGGAAGATGAAAAAAAAACCGATGCCAGCGAAAAAAGCAATGAAAGCGTGGGGCCTGCCGGCCCCCGGGAAAATGTGCAAGATCAGGAAGGCGCCACGGCCTCTGCAGGCCAGGCTGGCAACAACACGGGCGCTCAGCTAGCCGACAATCAGGGGAACAAGGCGGGCGGGCGGGCCGGCGTTGTCGCCGGCGATAACGCCGCTACAGCCGCTACAGCCGCTACAGCCGCTACAGCCGATGCCTCCGGCGCCCCGCAAAAGAAGACGGGAGCCACTGCAGACGCCAAAACCGCCAGCGTTGATAGCAGCTCAGGCGTAGTGGCTTCTGTGGAGTACGTTCGCGGTCAACTTCACGCCGTTATTGCACCTGAAAACATCTCCGGTTACAAGCGCGATGCAGATCACTTGCTATGGACGGGCCTGAAGGATCCGTCTGACGAAGAATTGCGCATGACCTGTAAGAATCTGTCTTTCAGCAAGCTGGCGACCAAGGAAATCGTCAAGCGTCATTACCGTCCGAAAGTGATCGACTATGGCGACTATATTCTGATTGTCGCCGTTACCATCTCGCGTGAAAACAAGAAAATTGTCTATGGCGAGATGCAGATGATTTTCGGGCAGAGCTTTATCCTTACCGTCAGGCGGGGCGAAGCAATGACCAATACGCCTTTGCGCAAGCGCCTGGAAGGCTCGCCGGAATTGATTGCCCGGGGAAGTGACTTCGTGGTGGCTGAAATACTGGATGGGCTCGCAGATAGCTATCTGGCGCTGGCCGGCAGTTTCGAAGTCGACGTAGAACAGCTGGAGCAGAAAATGATTCTGCATGGTTTTCGCGAATCCGATGTGCGCAAGCTCTACAAGATGCGGCGTGATTTATTGCGCGTGCATACCTCCATTGCACCTGTCATTGAAATCTGCACCCGTATGTCGGTGGTCAATCTGACCTTTGTGGAGCAGGACTCACAGGGTTATTATCGTATCGTGGCCGACCGGGTGGCGCGGATTGATGACCAGATGAACGCCTTGCGCGAATCGCTGGCCTTTGCCTTTGAAGCCAGCCAGATGATTGCCCAGGCGCACCAGACCGACATTACCAAAAAACTGGCTTCCTGGGCCGCGATTCTGGCCGTACCTACCGCCATTGCCGGGATCTATGGCATGAACTTTACCAATATGCCGGAATTGAACTGGACCTACGGCTATCCGTTGATCATGCTGTTGATGTTCCTGATTTGCGGCCTGCTGTTTCGTCAGTTTCGCAAGACCGGTTGGCTGTAAATCCCCGTGCGATCCATGGGGTGAGCGTGCTTTTATGGTTAATCTCATTCATAATATCTTAGGGTGTGTTCGGTCTGGCGTTACCCGGCCAGACACGGCACGGTAACGATGCGCTGGCGACAAAAACAGCAGCCATCGGCCAACGAAGCGGAGGAAGATTTTGAGTAATGCAGCAGTGTTTGACTATATTGTTATCGGATCCGGGATTGCCGGCGCCTCTTTCGCATATCAGCTGTCGCAGCGACCCGGCACGATTCTGGTGCTCGAGCGAGAGGCGCATGCTGGATACCATTCAACGGGGCGCTCGGCCGCCATGTTCATTGAAACCTACGGGCCACCGCAACTGCAGGCGCTAACCCGCGCCTGTCGGTCATTTTTCGAGAAAGCCCAATCCAGTGGTTTTTCCGAACATCCGGTGCTGCATCCCAGGGGCTGCATCTATGTGGCAACCCATGCGCAAAAAGAGATTCTTGACAGCACCTATCGTGAGCTGCTTGCCCGCGCTCCGAATGTCGAATGGCTGAGTGCGGCGCAGGTCCTTGAGCGCGTGCCGTGTATGAAACCGGATGATCTATACGGCGGCATTTATGAGCGAGACGCAGAAGATATCGATGTTGACGCTTTGCACCAGGGGTACCTGAAAGGAATGAAGCGCAACGGCGTCGAGCTGGCTTTCTCTGTGGACATTCGCCAGGGTCGACGGCAGGACGGGGTCTGGATCCTTGAGAGTGCTGACGGCAGGCAATTTCGCGCCCGTCACGTTGTCAATGCCGCCGGCGCCTGGGCCGATGTTGTTGCACAGGCTTGCGGCGTGCAGGCCGTTGGGATTCAACCACGTCGGCGCAGTGCATTTACCTTCACTCCGCCCGAAGAGCTGAGCCTGGAGACGTTACCCATGGTTTGCGATATTGAAGAGACCTATTATTTCAAGCCAGATGCCGGTCAGTTGCTGGGTTCGCCTGCAAATGCGGATGATGTGGAGCCACAGGATGTTGTGGCCGAAGAGCTGGATATTGCAACTGGCATTTATTACATTGAGCAGGCAACGACCTTGCAGATTCGCAGGCCTACGCACGTTTGGGCAGGCTTGCGCAGTTTCGCGCCGGACGGCAACCTTGTTATTGGATGGGATCCTGCGCAAGAAGGGTTTTTCTGGCTAGCCGGGCAGGGCGGCTATGGTATTCAATCTTCAGACGGCGTCTCCCGCCTGGCCGTTGCAATGGCCTTGAACGAGCCCGTACCGGACGATTTGCTGGTTCAGGGGGTGGATCCCGGGCTTTTGAGCCCCTTGCGGTTTCGCGCAGGCTGACCTTGCAAGCAAGTGAAAGGGGAAACGGCCGCGCCGCTAACGAGTAGTAGCGAGTAGTTATAGGCGAGCCGTTCTCGCCTGGATGGCCGGCTTATTGACCGGTCAGGATATATTTTGACTGGCCAGGATTTATTTGGCGCTGTTCAGTTGCCACTTTTGCCGGCCAAAAATGTCTTAAGCCTTGGCAACCTGGGTTTCAAGTTCCGTCTTGAGTTCCGGCGTCAGGTCAAGTTGCTTGGCCAGCTCATCCAGATACGCTTTTTCCATGAAGTTCGTGCTGTCAATAATGGACACGCTGATGGCATACATTTGCGATGCCAGGTGGGGATCTGTTGCCAGGCTGGCGATCGCAACCGGATCCACCGGTTTGGCCAGTTCGGCCTTGAGCCATGCCTGTTCTTCCGGCGTGCTCATTTTGCTGAAATACTGGTCCAGGATGGTCTGCTCGTTTTCTTCGATGTGGCCATCGGCCTTGGCGGCGGCAATCATGGCGGTCAGAATGGCCTTGCTTTGCACTTCGGCCTGCGCTGCCGGCAATTGATTGATGGGTGTCGGTGGCTGGGCAGCTGCAGCGGTTGGGGCAGATGCCTGCATTTCAGGCTGGCGGTCAGACTGGTTTGCCTGCCAACGCTGGTAGGCACGATATGCCACTGGGCCCAGCGCGGCCACCCC
>NZ_JBQEAU010000038.1:0-32973 GCF_052108595.1 Advenella sp. | reverse complement strand
GTTACTCCAATCAATACCTCCGCCGTTTCCGAGCAAAATGCCGTCGATACTTCCTTTGACGATGCGCTGAAGGTGGCGCAAGAAAATGCCGGCCTTCCGGCCGGCACAGAACAGGTGTTCGAGCAGGGCATTGGCATGATGATGCAAACCATACTGTCTCCTCGCATGAACGAAATCCTCAGCGAATCCATGTCAGATGAATAATTTGCGATTTGTTGCCAAAACATAAACGCGATGGAACTACCTATTCAACTTGGTGCTGCCACCAATACGCCGTCCGTCCAGAACGTTAGCCCCGTATCTCAGGATCTGTTTGAGGCGATGGCGCTGCAGGCGCGCGATCGGCAAGCGACCGATCTGGGGCAGGTTGGCCAGGCGCTGGCTGGACATCTGGATAATTACCTGGAAAGAACGAAATCGTTTTCGGAACGAGTAAAGCAGATTTCGAATGGCGATCCGGTATATGGGGACCAGTCGCTGCCGGGCCAGACTGGGCCGGGGACGAGCGATGAGCGTGTCTCGACAGTCCTGGAATCCTTAAGCGCCATGTTCGATTACTCGATTGAGACCCAAGTGGTTGTGCGAAGCGCAACTCAGGTGTCCGGCGCAGTTAATACATTATTGAAAGGACAGTAAGTGCAAAGTCGGTTTTGGTGGCGCAGCTTGCGTGCGGCCGCACTTTTGAGCTTGCTGTTGGTGCTGCAAGCGTGCAAGGTGGATTTATATTCAGGTCTGGACGAGCGACAGGCCAACCAGATGATATCCGAGCTGATGAAACATGGCGTGAATGCGACTCGATATGCGGCCAAAGATGCCAGTCTGACTGTGAGGGTAGACGAAGATCAGTTTGCCACCGCTGTAGAGGTACTCGAGGCCTCGGGCCTGCCGGAGGCTCAATTTGTGTCCCTGGGGGAAGTGTTCAAAGGAAACGGTCTGGTTTCCACACCCACACAGGAAAGGGCGCAACTTGTTTATGCCATGAGTCAGGAGCTATCTAATACCGTATCCAAAGTCGATGGCATTCGCACCGCACGCGTTCACGTGGATCTGCAAGACGATGGCACGAACCGGAAGAATACCAAGCAGGCTTCTGCTGCTGTCTTCGTGCGGTACGATGCAGGAACCGATATCGAGGCCCTGATTCCTAAAATAAAATCTCTGGTGGCGGCAAGCATATCAGGGCTTGAGTACGAGCGCGTATCAGTGATTCCGGTCCCAGCCCCCGTCAATGACGTTGCGGATGTGACACGGATGACAACTTGGCTGGGTGTGCCGATACCCGAGAAGAGTGCCGGCAGGCTCACCCAGATCGCTTTTTTTGTCCTGGCATTGGTTGCCGTGCTAACGTTTGCCGCTACATGGCTGTGGCAGAGCAGGAGGCCGCGTGGTATTCGCACTTATCGTCAAGCGTCCGAAGGATGACGGGTTTGGATACCGCTCCCAGATCGTGGCAGGATTTTCAGGATAACCCCTTGCCTGGCGTGCATGCTGATTATGTCGCAGGCTGCATGCATCCGCTGCAGATTCACAATGAACAGGCGTTCAGGACCGCTATCGGTCAATCGCGTGAGCGCACATTGTTTGTTGACATGCTGCGGCGACATTATTCGCTGGAATCCCTGTCTGACATTAATCCTGAACCTGCCGACGCGATCCTGGCTGCCTTGAGTGTCTCAGAATGGCATGACGCGGCCACGGCTTGCGGTGCCATGTATTGCTCCAGCGTGCTCGTCCACGAGGTGCGTGCGCCGGTCCTTCGGTTAATGGAGCAAATGTTGGGAGAGTCGTGGTGGCACTGGGTGGAAATCGGGCTGCTGGAGTCTGGCGCGAGCCAGCCCTCAGCTTATTTGGACAAAGCCCCGGAGACTGCTGAGCAATGGCGGGGCCGGATCCGGCAAGCCGGATCGCAATTGTTGTGGTCGTGGCGCGATAGCCTGGATGAAAGCCTGGCCGCCTGGGTCAAACTCAAAGATGCAGCCAGCGATGAGGGCCAGCAGAACGCCAGGCTGCTTGATGCGGCTTATGGACAGAAATATGTGCGTCGTCTGGCCATGACGCTTGGACGGCCTTCGATGGAGACCGCATGAATATTCGAAAAAATGCGAATGCTGGCGAGCCCATTGTGCGTGCTGAAAGTGTCGCGGCCTGGCGTGACGGTGAACAGTTTCTTGAGCAGGCAAAAAAAGACGCGGCTGCTATGAAATTGCAGTCGACAGAAGAAGCACGGACTGCTCGGGAAAAGGCGTGGCAGCAAGGCTTTGAGCAAGGGCGACAGGCCGGCTTGGAAGATGCGGCAAAGCTGGCTCTGCAAATCACAGCTGAACGCGATGCGTACCTGAACTCGCTCACTTTGCGCTTGATGCAGTCGATCGACGCTTGCATGAAAAAAATCCTGGCCGATATGGATGATGCGCAGCTGATCGCCGGCGTGGCCCGCAAGGCGATAGAGGACCTCAGGAAAATTGACAAGGTTACCCTGCGGGTGCCGCCTGGCATGGCCAGCATTATAGAAAAACGGGTGAGCTTACCGGGTGCAAAAAAAATCAACGTGAAAGAAGACGACACCCTGCAAGATTCCTTATGCTACCTGGAAACGCCTCTGGGCATTATTCAATTGAGCGCGCAGACACAGTGGGAGCGGATTTTCCGGGGCATGAACGCGAACGAGAGGGGCGACCAATGACACCTGCGGCCACCTTGGCGGACGCGGATCCACTGGCTACGATCGACCTTTCGATCAATCAGGTTGACAGTCGACCCTATCAGGGAAAGGTGCTGGAAATCCGCGGGCAGTCGATTCGGGCGTGGTTGCCGGGCGCGCGGCTGGGCGAATATGGATATATAGAGCCTTTGCGGCAAGCGGGCCAAACCGTGCCGGTGGAGATCGTGGGCTTTGAGAACGACCATGCCTGGCTTTCACCCATGGCCAGTATCAGTGGGGTGAGCGCAGGCAGTCCCGTGTTCCGGACTGGCCGTGCATTCTGCATTAATGTGGGTACGGGTTTGCTGGGCAATGTGATTGATGCATTCGGCCGCAGCCTGAATGTGCACTCCCCAATGAATATGGGGAGGACTGAAGAACGTGCTGTCAATGCAGCCGCACCCAACGCCCTGCATCGACAACGGATCAGCAAACCATTTGCATTGGGCGTGCGCGCTATAGACGGCCTGCTGACCATTGGCCAGGGACAGCGCATCAGCATCCAAGGCGAGGCTGGCGCTGGCAAATCGTCCTTGTTGGCATCAATGCTGGCAGGCGCGCAGGCGGATGTGATCGTACTTGGCCTGATAGGCGAACGCGGACGTGAAGTTCGAGAATGGATTGAAGACGCCATGACGCCGGCGATCCGGTCTCGTACCGTCACTGTCGTGGCGACATCCGACAGGCCCGCGATGGAACGGGTCAAGGCGGCGGCAACCGCGACCTGCGTCGCTGAGTACTTTCGTGATGCAGGCCAGCACGTATTATTACTGCTCGACAGCGTGACAAGATATGCGCGAGCCTGGCGGGAAATCGGTCTGGCTGCAGGCGAGCCTCCGATACGCAGAGGCTTTCCTCCCTCGTTATTTGCTGCGCTTCCCAGCTTGCTGGAACGCGCAGGACCGGGAAAGGTCGGAAGTATTACCGGCATATACACCATCTTGACGGAAAGTGAAGGGGATGTGGATCCCGTTACCGAGGAGGTAACGTCCATTGTGGATGGGCACATCGTCCTGGATGCGCAATTGGCGCGCCGGAACCGGTTTCCAGCCATCGACATTCTCAAAAGCCGTAGTCGATTGATGGACAAGATTGTTTCTGCGGCGCATTTGGCTGCAGCGGTCCAGGTGCGCGAGTCGATGGCGCGCTATGCTCAGGTAGAACTGCTGATGCGTCTGGGAGAGTATAAGCATGGAACCGAGCCTGAAACGGACCGGGCAATCGATCAGCATGATGCGATCGAACGTTTTTTGCGCCAGGATATGAAGACGATCTCCCTGTTTTCCGACACTGAGCGCCGATTGCAGGAGCTAGTTCGTTGAGTCTTGATCTGAACAGTCTGCAGGCGCTGCGCGAGGTGCGTAGCCGACGAGAGGAGCGGATGGCTCGCCAGCGTGAGCGTCATGCTCGTCAATGTGAGCTGATTGAGCAAGAACTGAATGATCAGCGCCTCTGTTCAGAGCGCTTGGCTCTTGCCCTCAAGCAGCGTCGAAGCGAGCGCTGGACGGCGTTATTCAGCGACACGTTCAACAGTGTAAGCGTCATGTGCGCTTCCCGGGAGGACCAAACCGACGACGGGCAGATCCAACAGGCTGAGAGCAAGCTACGCGATCTGGCGAGCAGCCTGGCCCAGGCCCAGACGCAACTGGATAAAGCGGCAGCGGATCATACGGCTTGCGTGCGTAAGCTGGAAACGTGGGACGAGTTCGTCGATATGCAATGCCGCAAACTCGCCAGGCGCGACGAAGTTTTGCGCGAAGCAGATCAAGAGGATACATGGGGAGCGCGTCATGTCGTTTGAGTCCAACGCGAAAGACGTGGTAGCCCTGTGGCCGTTGCTGCCCGAATGTAGTGAGGCAGACGTGCTGCTGTGGCCCGGTAGGCAGAAAGATTTGATGCCGTTGATCTTTCCGATCCTGGGACAGCCTGTGCAGTTTCGCGTCAAGGAGGTTGCGGCGACCGAGTTGCCGCCGCCATCAGATATGTCATTGTCGCTGGGCAGGCACGGCGGCCGATTACACATTAATGAGCAGTGGTTGAACGAACTGTGCCATAAGGTTGGCCTGTCTGGCATAGACAAGGGTGATTGGTCCTGCACGAATGCGCATCAAAAGGATTTTTTGCTAAGGTGGTTGCTTGACGGCATGCTGAATCAATTGCAAACGCAATTGGACTGTGGCCCACCCATCGACATCTCTGCGGACTGTCCTGGTTCCGCCGAGGGACTTCGCTACGCGTTATTTGCCCATGAGGGCATAAGCGAGCAGCCATCTGTCTGGCTTGATCTTCCCAGGGCCATGGCAGATCTCCTGCCACGCGAGGCCCTGGACCATCCTGATGCATTTTGGCGGCGCGTGCCGCTCGTGGCAAGCCTGCGTGCCGGATCGCAGACCCTGAGGCTTAACCAATTGTCTTCGCTGGCTTGTGGCGACATTGTGCTGCTACGCAAGCCGCTTGAGGATCTGCAATTGGTCTTGTCATCATTTCAGCAGGCCGATGTCCGAGTTGATGACAAGGATTATGTCATCACCAATTCCTGGTATTTAGATGAACGAAGAGAGGTATGTGTGGATTCCGTCAACAGACAGGACGACGCCGGCGAAGATGCCGTGCTTGATGACTTGACAATTGAGCTTGTGTGCGAAGTCGGCCGGGTCTCGATGACCCTGGCCGAGCTCAAATCCCTGAAGGTCGGGAGTGTGTTGCCAATGAAACGTCGCGCGCAGCAGGCGGTCGACCTGATTGTGAACGGCGCGAAGATCGGGCAGGGAGAGTTGGTCCGGCTGGACGATACGCTAGGCGTCAGGGTCACACGGTTGGTCAACTCCCATGGCTGAAACGCAGCCGAATCTGGCGCTCATTATTCTGCTGGTTGCGACGGTCGGTCTGTTGCCCTTGGCCATCGTTACGATGACAGGATTTTTGAAAATCGCGGTAGTCCTGTTTTTAATCCGCAATGCGCTTGGCGTGCAGCAGACACCGCCAAATCTGGTGCTCTATGGCATTGCGCTGATCCTCGCCTGCTATGTGACCGCACCGTTAATCGGTGAGATCGGTTATCAGTTTCAGGGGGCGCCAATCGAGTTGAACTCGGTCGATGACCTCATGAAGATCTCAGAACGGGTACGGGTGCCGCTGCAGTCCCATTTGGCCAAGTATGCGTCCATGGAGGAACGCGAGTTCTTCCTGAGCGCAACCGAAGGGTTGTGGTCGGAACAGGCGCGTCGTGACCTGCGCAACGACGATCTGGTGGTGCTGATACCTGCATTTGTGGGATCTGAGCTGACGCGGGCGTTTGAGATTGGATTTCTTCTTTATATTCCATTTCTTATCATCGATCTGATCGTCTCCAATGTATTGATGGCGATGGGAATGATGATGGTTTCGCCAACGCTGATCTCGGTGCCGCTCAAAATCTTCCTGTTCGTCGTGGTAGACGGATGGTCCAGACTGATGCATGGATTGATTTCGAGTTATGGAGGTTGACCAGACATGGATAAAGCGCTGATTGTTTCACTCTTGAATAAGGCGTTGATGATTGTGCTGATGCTCTCAGCGCCAGCACTCATCATTGCGATTGTAATTGGACTCGGCGTAGGCCTGCTGCAAGCCTTGACGCAGATTCAGGACCAGACGCTGCCGCAGGCAGTCAAGCTGGTCGCCGTGCTGTGCTCGTTGATATTCGTGGCGCCCTTGCTTGCCGGTCAGGTGTCCAGTCTGGCAGATCAACTGCTCACTGGCTTTCCGCTGTGGACGCGCTAGGCAATATTGCTTCCTCCGGCTGGATACAGGCCTGGTTCGACATTGCCTATCCGGCAATAACGGCAACCTCCCTGGCGATGTCACGGTGCCTGGGAATGGTGTTTATTTCACCTGTCTTTAATCGTCTGGGCATGACGGGCCTGTTGCGCTCTGGGGTCGCACTGGTATTTGCGTTACCGACGGTACCCATGTTGCTATCTGTCGTCATGAACGATGTGCCGCCATCTCCTTTCTTGTTCGTTGGCATGCTGTGCGTCGAGATGCTTGTCGGCATGTTGCTCGGGGCCATCTACGGTATACCCGTCTGGGCGGCCGAAGCAGCCGGCGAGTTGATTGACTTGCAGCGAGGCTCGACGATGTCTCAATTGCTGGATCCGTTATCAGCAACGGAATCGAGCGTGACAGCGACGTTGTTCAGTATTGTGATACTGGCGTTGTTCTTCATGTCCGGTGGCCTGCTCTTGCTACTACAGGGTATTTATGAGAGTTATGCAGTCTGGCCGGTGGGACAACTGTATCCCGTTTTTCATAAAGGAATGGGGGTGACGTTGCTGGGCCTGCTCGACCACGTTATTGAGCTGGCTGTCCTGATGGTCGCTCCCCTGATGGTGGCCATTCTAGTGGCTGACCTACTCTTGGCATATCTGTCGCGCATGGCGCCCAGTTTGCATGTATTTGATTTGTCGATGCCGGTAAAAAACCTGCTATTTGCCGTCCTTATTGTCCTGTATGTATCCTTCCTGATACCAAATATGCTCGATTCTTTGGTTGACACTTTCCAATTGTCCGATTGGCTGGACCAGATGTCTGGCTATATGTGATTCCATTGCTGGCAGGAGCAACACATGAGCGATAAAGGTAGCGAAGAAAAATCACAGCCCGGTTCGGAAAAGAAGATTCGGGATTCGCGCAAGAAAGGCCAGGTGGCCAAGAGCCAGGACATGATCACAGCGCTAGTTGTGTTGGCGTGCACCGTTTATTTGGGGTTTGCCGCTAGCGATGTGACAGCCAGTGTCAACGCGTTATTTCAGGAGGTCTCCAGTACGCTCATGGAAAAAGACCTGATATTTTCTGAAGCCTGGCCAATACTGGTGGCCAAAGCGGTGGATGTGCTGATGAGTGCAACGTTTCCACTGCTGGCGGTTATTGTCTTTGTGGTGGTGATGGGCAATCTGATCATTATGAAAGGTTTCCTGTTTTCAACCGATCCTATCAAGCCCGATGTCAATCGTTTGAATCCGGCCGATGGCTTCAAACGATTATTCAGCGCCCGAAATGTCGTGGAATTTCTCAAATCGATTTTCAAGGTGATCGTTTTGGGTGCAGCGCTCGTCGTTGTTTACAGAAATAATCTGCCTTATTTACTGGGCGCGCCCACTTGCGGAGCACAGTGTATCTTTGCTTCATTTAAATTATTGTTCATCCCGATAACGATGACAGCAGTTCTGGCCTTTTTCCTCTCAGGACTGATCGATCTGCTGTTACAGCGGTGGTTGTTTGCGCGAGAGATGAGGATGTCCCATAGTGAACTGAAGCGTGAGCGCAAGGATATCGAAGGTTCTCCGGAGATCAGAAAAGAGCGCAATCGTCAGCGACATGCCTTGCAGGCCGCATCCTCTGCGCGGGGGGCAAATATGGCCAGCGTCATGATCGGCGCGCCCGGCAGCTGGACCGTCGGGCTGCGTTACGTACGAGGGGAAACGAAAGTGCCGGTCGTCGTTTATGTGGCTGCCCCAGATATTGGCCAAGCGCTGTGGCATCCCGAAAGCAGATCTAATATTCCGCATGTGTACGATCCGGCGCTCTCCGGGGAAATCGCGCAGCGAAGTCGAATTGGAGAAGCGCTACCAGATTTGTTTTTCGAACGCATTGCCCGGATACTAGTGAAAGAAGGGTTGATATAAAAGCGATGATATGCGCTGGCCAAGCGATGTTTTTTTATATCGTATTGTAACAATATGAAAGATTAATACGCCTGTCACCTGTCAAATAGAGAATGAATTACCCATTACGGGTTGAGCCCATCTTTAACAGCCGGGTTCTACTAGTTTTATTAAATTTTTCAGGAGATCTCCATGAGTGATGTTACCCCAGTAAGCGGCGGCGGTGCAGAAGATTCTATTGCAAAAATGGAAGCTGCATTTGATCGTGCGATTGAACTCTCGTCTAAAGTAACCGAAATCACAACAGAGAAGAAAGCTGAGCTCGACGCTTCTAAACAGCGTCCTCAGAACTAATTTTCATTGTGGAAACCGGAGCTCCGGCTCTGGTTTCTTACTGGCTATCACCTACGGTAGGATATGGCCAACGACTCGGAATTTATTCACACTATGTCAGTCTTCACTGGCGAGCAGTGTGTGTCTCCCAGGCTGTTTGTGCTGAGTGGCATACACGAAGGCGCAACAGTATCTCTTGGCGCCACCCACAACCATCACATTGGATCCAGCCTCGATGGCGATATCGTGCTGCGCGATCAAGGCATTGCGGCAAGCCATGTAACGCTTGGGCTCGAATCGGGCGTTGTCAGGCTGGCGTCACACGCCGATCACGTCCAGGTTGACGGGCGAATGGCGTTGCCGGCTGGCCATGTATGCGAAAGCAGCTTGCCGGTCAGTTTTTCTATCGGCGCAGTACATATGAAAATCGCCTATGCGAAAGAAGATGAGAAAAATCGCTGCAAATGGCCATCGTTACGCAATAAGACACTGCTGCCTGCAGCAGCGGTACTGACCTGTGCATTGTTGTATCTGATGCTGTATATCCCGGAGGTAGCAAGCGGGCCCACTACCCAGACGAACTTGGCGGATGCCCGCAAGGTTGCGCAACAGGTTCCTTTGGACGTTGTGCGCCAACAGCTGGCCACGCAGCTGAATGCGTCAGGATTGGGGCACCTCAATGTGCAAACCAGCACGGGTCGGGTGCAGGTGTCTGGAGAACTGCCTCTTAATGCAACAGAACAATGGCGTGAAGTGCAGATGTGGTTCGATCGTACCCACGGTGTCCATTACCTGCTCCAATCTAACTTGACACAGGCGCACGCGCCGCAGGTCGTTATCAAAGCTATTTGGCTGGGGAATGCGCCTTACGTGATAGACGGGAAGGGCGCGCGGTGTTATCCAGGCGCCATTATGTCAGATGGCTGGGTGCTGGAGAAAATTGGCATGAACGAACTTGTGCTGGCCAAAAATGGCCGCCAACACATATTGCGGCTGTGACGGGTCAGAACAATAATGCGCATAAATAGAGCTGATATAGACCTTTGGCGCGCGCGGGAAATGCAGGGACTGCGCCGCTCGAACGAGTCTTCGTCTCCGCCATCTGTGCTGGATCATCGCTTAGATGCGGCAGCCAGGCGCTCACTTGCCGGGCGCCGTCGCCGTGTGGCAGACATTGACGGGCCAGGCGCCACTCCGCCACTGGATAATCTACTGGAGAAAACGGCAGGCAATGTGGTCATTCTGCGTTATCTGATAGAGCACGTTTTACCAACATTGACTATGTCCGCAGATGTTCGACAGAGCGCCCAGATGCTGTTCACAGAAGACATGGATCATCACTTGCGTGTATTGGATGCCGCAAATGAGGAAGACAGAGAATTGGAGCTTGATGGAAAACTGGGACAACCTTAGCGTGCAATGGCTTTGTCGGCGCGCTCAGCTCCTGTCGGACAACGGCTATGTTCATCGCGGACTGGTGTATCAACTGGTTGCGTACCACATGCAGTCGTCTGACGAGGGTGTGCTGCGGGGCTTGGCAAAGATGTTTATCCTCGCTGGTGATGGCGTACGTGCGCTCGAAGTCATCAAAAAACTGGAGCAACTGAATCCGAATGCCGAAGATTTGGCATTGTCGCTGTTGCGCTCAGGCGCTCATCGTGAAATGGGGAACGATGCAGAGTCAACGAGGATCCTGACGCGGCGCCTTGACAGGCAGGAGGACTTCGAGTGAGAGCACAGTTAAACCGTATTATCAGCGTCGCGTTCCGGCGCAGCGACATGATTGTCATCTCCTTCATATTGATGGCGGTGGTGATGATGATTATTCCATTGCCAACGTATCTGATTGATGTGATGGTCGGCTGCAACATCGCTTTCTCTGTATTGATTCTCATTGTCGCATTCTATAGCGTGCGGGCTGTTGATTTTTCCGTCCTTCCTCCAATCATTCTGTTGAGCACACTGTTCCGCTTGTCGCTATCGATCTCCACCACTCGTCTCATTCTGCGCGATGCAGATGCCGGCGCTATTATTGCAGCCTTTGGCCAATACGTTATTGCCGGCGACGTGGTTGTGGGCATCGTTATCTTTCTGATCATCACGATCGCACAGTTTATTGTTATTACCAAAGGCGCGGAACGTGTCGCAGAGGTCGGCGCCCGGTTCACGCTTGATGCCATGCCCGGCAAACAAATGAGCATCGATACCGATTTGCGCAACGGTGATATCGACCAAACGCAGGCAAAAATGCGCCGGCAAAATCTGGAGCGGGAAAGTCAATTGTTCGGCGCAATGGATGGCGCAATGAAATTCGTCAAAGGCGATGCGATTGCCTCTTTGGTGATCCTGTGTGTAAATCTTTTGGGGGGGCTTGTCATTGGGACCATGCGACATGGCATGTCTTTTTCCGAAGCGATTAACACTTATTCGCTGCTGACTGTCGGGGATGGAATGATCTCGCAGCTTCCCGCGATCATGACGGCCGTTGCCGCGGGTATCGTAGTGACTCGCGTCAGTTCAGATCGAGGTATTAATCTTGGCACCGAAATCCTGGAGCAGTTAGGCGCCAATACAAAAGTGCTCGTGCTCTGCACTGTCATATTGTTTATGCTTGCGCTGGTGCCGGGGTTTCCTGCGTACGTGTTTATGGGCCTGGCGCTGCTGTCGGGCGCCGCCGCATTCGGTTTGCTGCGCAAGCAGCGAGCTATCAAAGCGGCGGATGAAAGCCAGCAACAGGGTGATGTAAGCAACGCTACTGAGGCCGGCGTCAGTCAACAGGATGTGACTCACAAGACAGCGGCGGACTGGACAGGCTCGTCCTCGGGTCGCCTGCTCTTGTGCATGAACCCAGCGCTGGCACAGACGCTGGCTTTGACGTCATTGCAGCTGTCATTGGCAGATGCGAGTGCCCGGGCGGAACAGGCGCTGGGTATTCCTCTACCGTCTATCGGGTTCCGACTGGATCCGCAGCTGGAGCAGCGAGTGTTCAGCATTTGCATCGATGGCGTACCTGTATCCGGGGGTTTTTTGCATCCCGATTGTGTGTTTATGTTCGGCGATCTGAGTGTATTTGAAATGCTTAATCTGCCAGCACAGGAGCGATTGAGATTCGATGACAAGGATGCAGTATGGGTGGCAGACCAGCATGCACAAGATCTGGAGAAGCTCGGGGCCGACTGCTTGTCTGCTGATTTGGTGTTGAGCGAGTATCTTCTGAGCACGCAAATTCGGTGCGCTCCTGAGTTTCTTGGGGTACAGGAAACCCGCCAGCTGCTAAGTGAGATGGAACAAAGCTCACCGGAGTTGGTGCGTCAGGCGCTGCAGGTTGTACCGTTGCAGCGACTGGCCGAAATCTTGCGTCGTTTGCTGGAGGAGTCCGTATGTGTCAGGAATCTTCGCTCGATATTAGAGACGCTCGTACAAATTGGCGACGCGGCGTCTTTGCCTGTGCTGGTAGAGAATATACGCGCAGCGCTGGCCCGGCATATCTGTCATCAGTATGCGGATGCCCACAGAACCATCGGCGCGTATGTGCTGTCAGTGGAGCTGGAGCAGGAAATTCGCAGCGAACTGTCTGCCTCCAGTGTGAACAAGTCCAACGCGCTATCTGCCGGTTTAAGCGGCAAGTTGATCAGCGGGTTGCAATCAGTACCACGAGGGTTTGGCGCATCACGACAACCGGTGTTGATGATCGCAGCCGATTTGCGCCGTTTTCTGCGGCAGCATCTGGTCAGGCATGGATTCACCATCCCGGTGATGGCCTATTCGGAACTCGTGTCCGGCTATGTTTCCCATCCATTGGCTATATTAAGTGCAGATGGTACGCCTGAAATACCCATACAAACGGACGCCATGATCGAGCACGATCAGAAACAAGCGGCCTGAATGCCAGGAAAAATCATTAGTCACTTAGGCGAGAGCAATTCATCATGCACTGTATAACAACGACACCTGCCTGCGCGTATGCAGGGAACCTGCCCAGTTGGACCATTTTGCTATTGAGGCTGAGACGGGTTTGCGTCGGGCTGTTGTTCCTGGTTCTATTGGCCGCCCCAGCGTGGGCGGCAGAGGGGCAGTCTGCGATATCGGTCGCCAAGAGCGATGGTCGTATCCTTCATTTTAAGCAGGCCGTAACCACGCTTGTCATTGCTGACGAAACCGTAGCGGATGTACAGATGATTAGCAGCCGATCCGCTTATGTGTTCGGAAAAGCTATCGGTGCGACACGTATCACGGCACTTGACGCAAACGAGAGAGTGATCATGGACAGGCAAGTAAATGTAGGCACCGGAGCTGGCACAGGTGACGTTCAGGAGCGGGTGGCCGGCAAGCGCGTCGTGGCCAGAGGAAATGTGGACAATTTTGGCGCTGCCGTGGAGCAAAGCGCATTGCTCTCCGGTCATGAAGGCAGCGGCGTGCAGTCCGTCAATATGATGACGCAGGCTGACCTGCCACAAATCAATTTGCGCGTACGTTTTGCCGAGGTGTCCCGGCAGGAGCTACTCAGCTACGGTGTCAATTGGAGCGCGCTGTTCAATTCCGGCTCGTTCGCCTTCGGATTGATGACAGGCGGCTCGTTGGCGCCGACACGTGGCGCAACCAATCTGGTGTCAGGATCCTTTAGCTCGGGCAGTGCCAATATCGATATGCTTTTGGATGCACTGCAAAGCAATGGGGTACTACAGATTCTGGCTGAGCCAAATATCACAACGGTGACGGGACGTTCGGCAAGCTTTCTGGCCGGTGGAGAAATTCCGGTTCCTGTACCGGTCAATAGTGAAATGGTCGGTATCGAGTATAAATCCTATGGCGTTTCGCTGGTGTTCATGCCCACCCTGTTGCCGAACAACAGGATATCGCTGCAGGTACGTCCGGAAGTCAGTACGCTGTCTAATACCGGCA
This sequence comes from Advenella sp., assembly GCF_052108595.1. Lineage (NCBI taxonomy): Bacteria > Pseudomonadati > Pseudomonadota > Betaproteobacteria > Burkholderiales > Alcaligenaceae > Advenella > Advenella sp. Next base: position 19,392 of record NZ_JBQEAU010000038.1, on the reverse strand, counting down.
TGCTCGAGATCGCCGGGACCAGCGTACCGTCGTTCAGCGTGCGCAGGGCCGATACACAGGTGGAGATGGCCAGCGGCCAGACATTTGCCATTGCGGGATTGTTTCAACGAAACAGCTCGACTGATATCGACAAGCTACCGTTGCTGGGTGATATTCCTATTTTGGGAAATCTGTTCCGCTCCAAGCGATTTCAGCGCAACGAAACTGAGCTGGTCATCCTGATCACGCCGTATCTGGTCCAGCCCGTCTCTGGAAAAGCAAGTGCGACACCCCTGGATTCATCGCGGGAGAACCCGGCGCGGCTGGTTATCGATAGTCCGGTCGGAATGAAAAATGCCTCGGATTTTGGTTTCTATGTGTATTAGTCAAGAGGGTGGGATACAAATAATGACACGCAGTTTTATGATTGGTTTTCTGCTATGTTGCCTGTACGGGTGCACCAGCATGTCTGAATCGGGCTACTCAGACCGTTATCTTCCCGTCCAGGGGCAGATGGGTGCTGGCGTACACTATTTGCCTCAGGCCTGTGTGGCCCAGGATGTGACGATGGGAGACCTGGATCGGTTGCCGCCGGGGTGTGCCAACGCACTGAATCTGACTCAGATGATAATCCAGAGCGACGACATTGGTCGAGGCCGCGACATGGGACCAGCGCTGGTGGGGCCCGCTGCGATGGCGGTTGAGCGCTATCTTGGTGTTAGAAGCGATGAAGAAAAGGTTAGACGCGAACAGCTCAAGCGTGAATCGCAGACAGCCGATTAAGTACTATTTCTTTTTTCGGGTGAGAATGTCGGAATAATGCCGATGGCAGCTGCCCGCTCTGCTGGATCGGATATTTCGCGAATGCGTCTGGCCTGACCAAGCAAGGTGGCCTGTTCACTCTTTGGCATTGCTCGGAGCAATTTTTTGGCTTGCTCATCTTGGCTTGCAAGCACCAGAATCAAAGCCTGTCGTCGGACGTGATGGGATTCGGCAAGCGGTGAGGCTGTGACGGCAGTGATTTGTTGTATTGCATCTGGCATGTCATTGTTCAGTGCATAAGCCAGCGCCTGGTTCGACTTGATCTCCAGATTGTCCGGGGCCAGCGTTTGCGCTGATCCGAATGCTGCATGCGCGCCAGAAAAATCGCCATTGAGGGTGGCCGTGACACCAAGTAGATTGTAGGCCATGTACGTGTTTAGTCTAGGTGCGGCGTCGGCAACCAGCGCATAGGCTCGCTCCACGTCGCCTTCAAGCAGAGAGGCATAACCAAGACCCAGCACCGCGTCCGGGTCGCCCGGGCGCATGCGGTAGGCCTGCCTGAAGGTTTCAGCTGCCGCGCGGGGGTTGCCATTGCGCAGATGGGCCTTTCCAAGTGCCAGCACAATATCCGGATTGTCCGGCATGGATGTGGCGGCGCGTTCATAGAGCGTGACAGCGGAGGCTGTATCGCCGTGTCGGGAAAGCTCTTGTGTCAGACTCGTCAGACGTGTCTCTTGTGTAGATAACGTAGACGTGGAGGCACATCCGGCGAGTATTGACAGCGCCAGAGCGATGGGCAGACATTGCCGGATTAGGTACATGACGGAAGTGTTTCAGCAGAATCAACAGGCCATTAGATCATTCTTGTATTACATGTTTATGGCAAACGAATTGCTGATGAGCGGGTAATAAACCGGCATCGCTCGATCGGCGGTTGTGGTCATCGTCCGGCCGATAAATATGTCGCTTGTGATCCAATATGCTGGAACACAAGCGACAGCATGCCTTTAGTTCTGAGGCCGTTGCTTGGAAGAGTCCAAACTGGCTTTGCTCTCGGTTGTGATTTCCGTGACTTTAGACGACAACTGGATTGCGCGATCGAAAGTATCCTGCATGGCGGCGATCGAATCTATTGCCGTGCCGTTCAGGCCGCCGTTGGCAGCCCATTCGAAGTTCCATACGCCGGAAAGTCCGTCGACGCCCGGCACATCGTTAGTTTCGATTGCAGTGAAAACATCAGGATGGCGCTGCATATATGCCGCAGCAGCAGAAACATCCGCCGGTACGGTACCGGTTGTGTCGTTAGCCAATTTGGCGAGCTCATCGGAATTGATTGCCGACTTGCCCTTGTCTTTCAGGTAGTCAACCAGAATCTGGCTTGATTTCGAAATATTAAGCTTCTGTTCAAAGGCCAGCGCTGAAGGGTCCTGAACAACGGATGAATTGCCTACTGGCTGTAAAGGGGTCGTCACGATTTTTTCTCCTTGAAATTAAATACTTGAGACCATTGTTTCAATAGTCCAATGGTTCATTGACTCAGTACAGACGATTACCGTCCGGATAGCCGTCTGGCATGGGAACATCCTGGTTGAGACTGTCCCAATAGAAATTCACCTTCTCGACATAATTCTGTGTGCCGAATCCGGTGGTGGAAATCATGTGGTCGGAAGGATCGACTGATAACGGTCCGGAGTTATACGCGCGTAGCGCGAGATTCCAGCTTCCGAATTGATCATAGTTATCTTTCAAATAAAGGGCGCCAGCCATAATATTGTTTTTGGCATCCGACACGTCCGCGCCCAGTAATTCGGGGTATTGCTCTTTCAAGGCGGCATAGGTAGCCGGGTTGACCTGCATCAGCCCGGAGTCGGACAAGCCGTTCTCGCCGTTGACGGTGCCTGCTGACGCAATGCCTTTGGATTCATCCCAGATCACGGCCGCGAGCAGGTTTGCCGGAACGCCGGTTGCTTTGGAAGCCGCTAGTATGTCATCGTGGTAAGGCAATAGGGCGTCATTGAGGCCGAGACTGAGTTCTGTGGCTCCTGGCGTTGTGTTGACGGGCAGGTCTTGGTCGCTGCCTGGGGCGCCCGAACTTTCTGAGACGGGAGATTTGTTGACGGGAAATTTCTCCCAGTCATCGTCATCGTTTGCCTGCGAATCGGCAGTGCTATTGTGACTGGCGTGGTTGTCTGCGGGTGGCTGAATGCCAAGTGCGTTCATCGTGATGCGAGCCAGTTCCAGTTCGGCTTCAAAATGTGCACGTGTCGCCGGATCGGTTGATGCTTCAAGGCGTTCAGTGCGATCCGCGTAGAAACCTTCCCAACTGGCAATTTGCGGATTCACCGTCATTTTCATGCTCCTTAATATCAATACGGAAAAAGCAATGAGTAAAAATCTGTTATATGCCGTAGACTCAGCTACAAGGGGCGGCCAAGGTAAGCGCAGCGAGCTTGTTGCAGACGCGAACAGGCACGCAGCCGCTGATTCAATGAGCATGGTCTTATTGTAGGCAGCATATTGTTACGTAAGAAAGTCTTCGTAAAAAACGGTTGTTTGCCTTTTCTTGTCATGACCCTATCATATTAATCCGCTCAAATGGACATGCGTTTAAATGACAATTACCACACGGATGTCGGAGCATATCAACATGTCAAAGGTCACCTTTTCGAAAAGTAGTTCCATAGAAAATCCAGCGTCATCACCAGGCGATGTTGTGGATAAGTGGAACAAGACCGTGCTCAATCTGAGTGTTGACAATAACAAGGATAAACTCAGCGAGTCCGAAAAGGAAAAACGTTCAGACGAATACGCCCAGAAGATACTTGACAATTATGATGACATTAATACCGAGGGGAAATACATTACCCTGGACGAAATCAAGAATTATAAAGATTCGCACACCGATCTGGACCCGAAGCTGGCCGATGCACTGGAGTTCTGGTCACAGGACAAAGCATTCGACCGGCTTGATACGTCCAAGCATGGTGGAAACACGGATGGCGACGTAAGCAAGAACGATCTGAAATCGTGGATAAAGGATGATTCAGCGAAGGATCTGCCCTCTGAACTGTTCTCTGGTTCTGAGACAAAACGCGATGACGATAAAGTTCGTAAGGATGCCGAAAATGTAGGGATCAGATGGGAACGGCCCAAGGATGATAAACGTTCGGCGAAAGACATTATTGACGATAGCCCATTGCTCAAAAATCTGGGTAACCAGAGCAATGTGAAGGACAAGTTGAAAGAGCGCGTTGGCGATTATGAAAAGGACGCTGACGCTGCCTACCGTGCAGCGCAGGTCGTCCAACATGTCGTTTCATTTGACGAAAACGGTAAGCGACTAGCCGGCAGCGACGTAACAAATGACCGAATTGATGGATTTACCAGCAACGGCGACGCAAAGCACGGCACGGAGGCGGGTCGGCTGCAGGACTTTGGGAAGTACGGCTTTACCCACCTCAAGGGCAAGCTACATAATGACGTGAAGCCGCAGGACGATGATAAGAAAGTACGTGAGCAGGCTGAACAACTGGGTATTAAATGGGAGCGACCAGAAAATGATGATCGTTCTGCCCAGGAAATAATCGATGGCAGTCCTTTGCTCAAAAACCTCGGGAATCAGAGCGATGTCAAGAGTATGCTGAAAGAGCGAGTCGGCGATTATGAGAAAGATGCCAACGCTGCATATCGCGCAGTGCAGGTGCTCAATCATATCGAGAAGTTCGATAAGGACGGAAAGCGACTGGTAGGTGGAGACGTCGGCAATCAACAGATCAATGGTTTCACGAGTAGCGACGAGGCAAAGCCTGACACCGAAGCCGGTCGTCTTCAGGATTTTGGCAAGTACGGCTTCACTTCTCTGAAAGGAAAGCTCACCGATTATGCTGATGTGGCAAGCAACGCTGAACAACGCAAGAAGGCCGAAGCGCTTGGGATAAAATGGGAGCGACCTGAAGATGACACGCGATCGGCCAGGGATATTATTGATGGCGATCCGTTGCTCAGAGAGCTGGGCAATCACAGTGGCGTGAGCGACATGTTGAAGGAACAGGTCGGAGACTATCATAACGACGCAGATGCAGCGTATCGCGCGGCACAAGTACTTCGTCATGTTGAACAGTACGATAGCAGCGGCAAGGAAATTACCGGCGGTGATGCGGGCGATGGCAAGATCAACGGTTTTACAAGTTCTCGCGAGGCCCAGCCCAATACGGAGGCGGGCCGTCTTCAGGATTTCGGCAAGTACGGCTTCTCCTCTCTGAAGGGTAATCTTGATGATGTATCTTCTATTTCAGGCAAGGCCGAGGACATTCAAAGCTACAAGGACTATCTGAAGGCTAATCCAGATGCTGACGAGGGTTCGAAGCAGATTGCTAAATACGCGGCCATCCTCGCAGATAATTTTGACTTGATCCGTGAAAAGGCTGGCTCGGGGGGGTATCTTGATGCAGATGCCATCAAGAGATACAAGGATTCGGCCAGTAATCTGAGTGACGAAGCCAAAGAGGCCCTCGACTTCTGGTCTCAGCCCGGTGCGTTTCATATTATCGACAACGCCAAGAATACCTTGAGTCAGAGAACAGATGGCGACATCGGAAAGGAAGATATAACGCATTGGCTCACCAATTCCGCGCCGAAGGATGCCACCTCGCTTATGTCTTTCCTCTCGGACTCTGCTGGACGGGGCGCTTTCTCTAACATTAACGTGAACGAGATTGGCAAGGATATTTTCGAGAATCCGGACAAATATTCGAACGAAGAAAAAGCAGCCGTCCTTCTGGACCTTCAGCAAGCCCAGCAACTGATGATCAACGGCGCATCGGCGGGCATGTGGAAGGACGACTACTCCAAAGTTTCCATTGCCAATAGATCAGGCACTCACCCCGATAAAGACAAAGTATTTGAGGACCTGAACGCGCATATCAAGATCCTTCAAGACGACCCAGAAGTCTCTAAAATCCTGAACGAGAAAACCGCCGAATCGCTGAAAAACCTGTTGGGAGAGAATAAGGGACTGAAGGACGCGCTTCAGGACACCTACGACAAGCAAATCAAGAGTGGAGATGCACTCAATACGTCGTGGGATACCAATATGGCGGATGGCAAGACTGACCAGCAGGCCGTTCTTGCCTCTTTTGTCGGAACCGCGCAATTCTACCAGAGCGCCTTGGGTATAGAAAAACCCGCGGACATCCAGGAGGCGGTCAAGAACTCCGGCCATGAGGCCGAATTCAATGATTTCTATGAGAAATCGCTTGTTACGGGTGACCGACTGACTGAGCTGCTCAAAGACAATTCCTATGATAAGGCAGCAAGCGTCTTCAATTTGGAGGTCGCGCTTTATAACTCAGCGCTTGATCCCAAGTTCACTGAAAAATTCGATGATAAATTGAATGAGAACTTCTCTAAAATAACGCAGGAAAATGTTTTTAAAGATGCATCCTTTGATGATGTCATGGACGTGTTCGGCGTTGATGGTGGAGAGGAACTTGATGAGGAAAAGGTAAAGAAATATATAGAGGAAATCAGCAAGGAGAACCCTGAGCTCTTCTTGAACGAAAATGGGACCGTGGCCACTCCCGATCAGATTCTGACGGGTTTCAGGGGCACGTGGGATTTTTATCGCCAGGGTACGAAGACGCTCGACAAGACCGGCAAACTGGAGGATCTTGACCCGAACGGCGGTGCCAAGGGCGCCTATGACCGGGGCGTGCTGCATGGCGTCAGCGGCCTTGTCATGGCCGGTATCACCATCGCCAGGGGCGTCGGCGCCAATGGCAATATGACAGAGAAGGCGATGGTCAACATTACCGGCGGAGCTATCCAAACGGCAACCGTTCTGACCGAAGGCGGCATGAAAGGCTACCAGCAGTATTTGAACAAGGCGATCAAAAACGGTGAAGATGCAGTCAAAAGCGGAAATATCCTGTTCCAGGAACTGGAAGACAAGATCAAGGCCAACGTTAATGATATGAAAGGTTTCAAGAGCCTTGCCAAGAACTTTGAAGAAGGCGCTAAAGGACTTGGCGGCGTAGCCGGAGTAGTTCTGGGCGCTTATGGCATTTTCGATGGTGTCAAGTCAATCAGAAGCGGCGATACAGTGGCTGGCGGTCTGAGTATTACATCGGGGTCTATTGGCGCCATGGCCGGACTGGCTTCCATGGTTGAGGGCGCATGGGGGCTGGGCAGTGCCCTTTTGCCAAACCTGATTAGCAAGATCCCGAATATCATTCCTGTCATGGCCGGTGCGCTGGGCTGGGCAGCGGCGGGCATTGGGGTGATTGTGTCTCTTCTTCCGGGGCTCATCGAGGAAGGCAAGCACCAGAAGCGGTCAGACGATTTCGGGCATACGCTAGGCAGTTATCTGAAAAAGTATGAAATCGATGGCGTCCCGGACGGTACCTTCAAGGACATTCCCGACGAAGAGTGGCCTGGCTATGATGATGGGCCGACGATCGGGTCCTGATCAAGTCTAGTTTCTCGCAGGTTGTGAGACTACGACAGTAGATGTTGATTTCCACATTAAGTGAGAATATTCCACAATTAGTGAGAATATATTTTATTGAACGAGGACGGATTTCTGTCCTCGTTTTTTCTTGTCAAATCTCGAAATAGTTAAAACATTCGGATTCTGCATAAAAAAGTAAATATAGGCAAGAACACAAGCTAGTCTATATTTTTTATCAAAACTGGAGTTTTAATCGTGGCAATGAGAATCGAAGTTGACGAGCTTTCGCGTGTAGAGATTCGAATCTTGCTCAATGAAACTTTGCAAAGCATGTACGCACTCTCGCAGCGAGTAAACGCATTCGTACCAAACTACTAAACGACGGTCACATTGACACCGTGATTGTCCGTATAGGGGCACCGCGTGACCTTGGTTTTGCCATGAAAGAAGATTTTATCCGCCACGGCTGCCATATTTTTTTGCGAACTCCTTGTAGTCGTCACTTTGCAACGCTTTACCAAATAGCATCCTTAATTGAGTGGTGACGTCTTCGGGTAGATCTTTTGGGCCAACGAGATATGATATTTGCTCATGTCCTCCATTTGAGAAGCGAAGAATTGATCGAACGTCTCATCTCCTGGTTTGCCTTGCCCCGGCCATTGACGATGCAGACTTGCCTGTGTGTAGGCAGTGCTGTTGCTGAAATGTGTGAAGCGGTTCATGGTCGCTGCGATATTCTGCTTGCGGGTCTCGCCATAGTATTGAAAAAAGCCTGAGCGTCAACGTGAAGTCTGATCTGCAGCATAAAGGGGTAACCTTTGCTCAGGAAATACGTTGCCTAGGCTTCGCGTCCGTCCGGGGTCGTTATATAGCCAGCATCGGTTTGATCTCCACCGTGGACAAGGACCAGCGGTGTATCGTGAAGCTGCTTGGCAGGTAGCTGATACTGCACATACATTTGGTTAACTCGAATGTCGCTACTTCCCTTCTGTATGTATTCACCGCCAACGAAGAATATACCTTGCTTGGCTATCGAAATCGCCGTGCTCGGCTCATCTGCAGCAACCATGATTACAGAAGCATTAAAATTAGGGCACAGATGACTTGGGTAGGCGTTTTTTCATCGTTCTCTCCCAAAAAAGCTTGAACGATCGCATCGTTCAAGTTTTAAGACGCTATATAAGCGTATTCTCTCTCATAAGACACCTGCATAAAAATACAGGATTTATCTAAACTTTCTTTTGCCGTCTATCGCTAAACCTAAGGCGACCGCACCGAATAAATCACCTTCATATGTTTTTGACGCAGGAAACAGCGCGGATATGCGATTTTTCACAGAGGGAATGCTGGACGTTCCTCCTGTAAAAAGTACAGCATCTATCCTTTGCGGCGACAAATTGGCGGACGCAAGCAACGACTTGATTGTTTCGGACAGCTTTCGATTGAGCTCTTGTGCCGCATCATCGAAATCGACCCGAGAAATGGGAATATCTAGACCGACAGAGGCATTCTCCAAGGGCACAATTACTGAGCTGTTGCTGGTTAAATTGATCTTTGCAGCTTCAACCTCCAGCGCTACTAAATGCCCTTCTCTTTTTCTTACCAAATTCATTAGTTTGTTGAGTTTATTTTTTTCCAATGAACCGCTATAAACTTGCGCCAGATGGGCCATAGATTTCCGCGAATAAGCCAGCGGTATTCTGTGCCACGTCGATAGATTGATAAATTGTGTGCTAGGTATTGTTTTTTGTCCTATCAACATTGATCCTAGACCCAGTTCCGGCATTATCTTCTTCATACTCAAAACCTTGTCGTAGTCGGTCCCTCCAATATGAATACCAGCGTTTGCGAGGATGTCGCCTTTGCGGTCAAGTTTCTGCATGTTATTCGGACCCAGGCGAATCAATGAAAAATCAGACGTCCCGGCGCCAAGGTCAGCCACCAATACCAATGATTCTGTAGCGATTCTTGTCTCAAGTTCAAAAGCAGCCGCTAGCGGTTCGTACTGAAATTCAATATTTTCAAAACCAGCAGCCTGCGCCACCTTGCTCAGTACGCTTTCCGCTTTCTTATCCGCTAAATCATCGTTGTCAACAAAATGTACAGGCCGGCCGAATACTGCATTTTTGAACTCTTGCTTAGTCGACTCCTCTGCCCTAAGTTTTATTTCCGTTAAATATTGCGTCAAGATATCTCTAAAACTGAGTGCACTACCTAATAATTCGGTACTCGATTCCATCAAGGACGTACCCAAAATGCTTTTCAGAGATTTCATCAAACGACCTTCATAGCCATTCAAATAATCAGATATGGCAGCACGACCGAAACTGGAACCCGTTTTTTCGGTGTGAAAGAAAATTGCCGAGGGTAACGTGGTGTTACCACCTTCCAGTCTTGCTAACGTTGCCTTGTTTTCGGCAATCCACGCGAAGGCTGAGTTGGAGGTGCCAAAATCTATGCCACAATAACTTGAATTCATCTCAATACAATAATCTTAACGGGGTTGACAATACGGGAGAAAAACTGAATGGTTTTTGCAGAACGACTAATGATTTGATTAAGCATTGGAATCGGGCCTATTTGCTTGATGATTTTTCCTTGTTGTAATCAATAATAATCAAATTGCAAAGAAAATATTCACTAAATTTAAACGGATCCCTTCTGTGATGAAATGCTGACTCAACATTATTGCATAGAGCTCCGTAGATTGTAAAATGCATAATTTTGTGATATTAATAATAAAAATTTATTAATGCAATTAAAGTAACACTAATAAAATGAGGCAACTGGGCACCTGTTATGAACGGCGCAAAACATGAATGACCTTTGGTGTTGTTTATGGGGATGAATACTTCAATACTGTGAATGCTATGAACTTTGATTTGAAAGACCTGCGAGCATTTGTTGCTGTAGCGAAGCTCGGCAGCTTTGGTCTGGCAGCTGAAGAATTGCACATATCTCAACCGGCTCTGTCCAGGCGAATTGAGAAACTTGAAACGGCTCTGGGAGTGCGTCTTCTGCATAGAACAACACGCAAGGTGGTGTTGACGGCCGTGGGCAGGGAGTTCTTTCAGAAGGCGACGGATGTGCTCAATAGCCTGGAAGGCTCTCTGCTGGGCATAAGGGATGTGGCCGGACATGTTAGTGGCGAAGTAATCATTGCGTGTATACCTTCGGCAATCAGATATTTTCTTCCCAATATACTCAACCGCTACCATACTAATTTTCCCCGAATCGTGATAAAAGTCATCGACCAGGGTGCTAATGATGTCTTGGCTACGGTTATTCGAAGCGAAGCTGATTTCGGATTGAATTATATAGGGACTCAGGATCCGCAACTTGAATTTGAGCCTGTTCTGAATGAGAAATTCGTCCTTGCATGTAAAAAAGGCCACCCTCTTAGCAGCAAGCGTAAGGTCAAATGGTCAGATTTGACCGAATTTGACTATATATCGGTAACAAGAGCTAGCGGAAATCGCCTCCTGATGGATATGGCTCTTAGTCAAACTACAAACAGACCCAGATGGTTTTGTGAAGCGCAGCACGTTTCGACATTGGTAAACCTCGTTGAGGCGGGAGTCGGGATTGCTGCAGTTCCCAGCTTGGCAATGCCGGTGGGTGATCATCCGACATTGGTCAGCATACCATTGGTGGAGCCATCGATTTCCCGCACCGTGGGCTTAATTCGACGCGTAGACAGAACGCTACCTCCAGCTGCAAAACAGTTGTACGATTATGTTAAAGACTTTCGTTCCAGCGCCAAAGAATAAATATAGCTGCACGGACAATTCACCCGATCGTTAATACCTGCAGATGACGATCTGTATTTCACCATGAAGGTCTGCGCACCAATAAGCTGAACCAATATGACTGGAAAAGTGTTAGAAAAGCAGCGCCTAGTCTTTATGACTTTTCATGCCGCTACGGGTATGTGGCAAGTATCGCCAGAAAATTGCGGCTGATAGAATTCCGAACATTCCGGTGGCAGTGATGCCAGCCCCAAGCGAAACTAGAGCGGTCATGCCGGACAAGAGAAAAGGCCCGGCGCTGGTTCCAACGTCTGTAATCAGACGCCATATGCCCAAAAACTCGGTCCGGCCGATTTCGGGAGAAGAATCGGCACCTAATGTCATGTTAATGCCCGAACCAAATCCATTTCCGAGCCCCAGTAGCATTGCCACACCTATGAATGTTGCCGTTGAGGTGGCAAAGGGCATAGCGAGAAGCGATAGCCCCATAATTAATGTGCAAGGGAGCGCAACCCAGATGCGTCCCCACTGATCCATAATTTTTCCAGCCGGATAAAATACCAACATGTCCACTGCCGAGGATATTCCGAAAATGATAGAAGTGGACGCGGCGCTCAATCCAATATAGTCAGCCCATAGAGGGATGACAATTTGACGTGATGCCCGCATGGCGCTTATCAGAAGCACACCCGTTCCAAGTGTCATAAATACACCGGCATATTTTCGGGCTACGTAGGTCATGCGTGGCTTATCTGCAGGGACGGCACGGGCTTGTTGTTTTGCTTTGAGTTCGGGCATCGTGTAGGCGAGTAGACCTGCTGCCACTATTGCTGCAATACCAACCACATAGGCTCCCGGAAGCCCTATAAAATGCATAAGTGCAGCACCTGCAAACGGTCCTGCGAACATACCGATACGGTTTACGCCGCCAAGCGTAGACAGGGCCCGTGCGCGCATATATATGGGCACGGCGTCGATCAGGTACGTTTGTCGGGCCAGCATAAACACAGACGTGGAAATGCCTATCATCAGCGCCGCGATCGCAATGAAGACAGTATTATTAGCAAAAATGCACAGTAGCATCGCAAATATGGTATTGACAGAGGCGCCGAGAAGCGCCCAGCGTTCTCCGATTTTCGACGTTATCAATGCTGCCGGAATGTTGGCGCCAAGTGATCCGAAGCCTATCAAGGCAATGATCAGGCCCGCTACTGCAGGTGACGCTCCTGTTTCCCGAGCCGAGAGGGCAATGACTGGTAGAACGGCGCCATTCGAAAACCCAAACAGCATTGATGGTCCGAATGCTGAAATGGCGATGCTTTTTAAACTAAAACTGCTGTCATTCATCCGCGTTAATTCCTGATCCTGTTACATGAGTCGTGGCAATTCTTAGCTGACGTTCACGTGCTTTTCCGGCAGCTTATGGACTGCGTACAAATTTAGAGCTGGCCAATAATGATTTCCTGTCTGATCTTTGCCGTAAGAAGAGCCGGTGACTTTGGCATTATTCCTCTGACATGATTAGGTAGACTGATTAGAATGTAAATTGCAAAATCTGGATGTTTTGATGCAAACGACACATAAATGAAAATAATTGACTCATGATCAAGGTGAGGCAGTCGTTAATAATGATCGTTTTCGTGCGCGTCAGTCAATTATCTCCCTCGCCGATTTGCAGCGGGAGAATCGCTCTATGCGCCGCCCGATAAGTTCTTTCTATTAGTTTGGCGTGTTCATCGTCGCAGTAGTGGGGAAATCAACAATATTCATTGACACTTACAAAAACGGGTGTGGCGTATTTGACCATACGGGCCCGTTAATCTCTGTGTCCCTAGCCTGCTGTCATTCGTCTTGCGCAGAGTTCAATCGATGAGTGGACAACAATCGAACTCCGATAAAGTCACGCGGTTGACCGGCCTTGCCTCTCGTCAGCTGTATTTATGTGTGTAATGCATGAGTTTGAAGTAAAAATGCATTTTACAGAGAATACTATTTCTGCCATTATCTGAAATGAGCCCGATCAAAAAATCAATATGCGGCGGGTGGTTAGTTAACTAGCGCTTCATTTCGGATCCGTCCGAAATATTTCTAATATGAGAGGAGTTTTAAATGAGCAGGATAATACACTTGGCACTCAAGGTTAACGAGATTGAAAAGACTGGCCAGTTTTATCAGGAAGTGTTTGGGTTTCAAGATGTGGTAACAAAGAAAACCCGCGATCATACGTCGCGCCATATGACGGATGGTGCTATTGACTTTACCTTGTTGCAATATGATGCGGGAACCACATCCGCAGAATCTAAAGCCTCTGGAGACGGCCCGTGCATTCATCATTTCGCAGTCGAAGTTGAAGATATTGATGTCGCAACTCAGGAAATCCTGAGTCACGGATGTGAGATCGTTAGCGATCCTGGGATCATTCCGGTGAAATTCAAAGCGCCGGGTGGTACCGTTGCCGAGCTTGTCCCCTTAGGTCGTTATAAGTTGAGCGCGGATGGTGAAAAGATTGACAGAATTGTTCACCTTGCGTTGAAGGTTAGCGATGTGGAAAAAACCGGCGATTTTTATAAGAAAGTTTTTGGATTTAAGGATACCGAAACAAAACGCACACGGGATCATATCTCGCGCCATATGACTGACGGCTTTATTGACTTCACTCTTCTGAAGTATGACTCCGATACACAAAGTGCCGAGTCAAAAGCAGCAGGGGACGGGCCGTGTATACACCATTTTGCGGTCGAAGTTGCCGATCTCGATAAGGCGCGCGATCAGATCGATAGATACGGAGCTAAAGTCGTTAGCGACCCGGGAATCATACCCGTAAAGTTTATCGCGCCAGGTGGGACGGTAGCTGAGCTTGTGCCTTTAAATCGCTATCGTTTCGATTAATTGTCAATATTGAATATCTGCTGTTTGGCTTAAGAAAAGCCAGCTTCTGCGGACTGCACTGCTCCTGGCTGTTGAGCAGTGCGGTGGGAGAAGCACATACTACAAGAGACGGAGGTGACATATGAATAATCTATTGCGTCGAGGAGATTTCTGGTCAGGATTGACTTTGGCTTCATTGGGAGCGTACATCGTTTATCAGGCGACACAATGGGAGTATATGACCGATGAAGGGCCGGGACCTGGTTTTTTTCCAATTTGGTACGGTGGCCTGATGCTTATTCTATCGCTTATTTTGATGATAGGCACGGTCTTGAAAATGAAGAGATCAACGCCCTCCAACGCCAACTGGCAAGATTTAAAACGTGTTGGAATTTGCTGGACGGCTCTAGTTGGGGCAATACTTGCCACTGAGTATATCGGATTCTATATGGCATTTGCGATATTGATTTGGCTTCTTGCAACGGTCCTGTTCGAGAAAAATAAAATGACGGCCACAATCGCGTCCATTGCTGGGGCAGTGGTTTTCTTTCTTCTGTTCTCCGTTGGGCTAGATCTGGATTTGCCAAAGGGTGAGCTTTTTGTTAACTACTTTAATTGAGCTGAAAGATGGAAATTCTATATGGCTTATTACATGGCTTCGAAGTCGCTCTGGATCCTTCGAGTTTATTTATGTGTTTTGTTGGTGTCTTGCTTGGGACGGTGATTGGAGTCTTACCTGGACTTGGTCCGCCTGCAACAATTGCCATGCTGCTGCCGTTGACGTTTAATCTAGAGCCGACTGGTGCCATGATTATGCTGGCAGGTATCTATTACGGTGCGAAGTATGGTGGTTCGACTACGTCAATTCTTCTTAATGTTCCTGGCGAATCTGCATCTGTGGTCACCTGTCTTGACGGTTACCAGATGGCCCGCAAGGGAAGGGCGGGGGCAGCTCTTGGGATGGCCGCCATTTCATCTTTTGTTGCAGGTACTTTTGGCGTTGTTGCGCTTATGTTGCTGGCGCCACCCTTGGCCAAACTGACCTTGACTTTCAGTGCCCCGGAATATTTTGCGTTGATGGCGCTTGGGCTGGCGATGGTGGTCCTTCTCGCAGGCGATTCTTTGTTGAAAGCCGGCCTCTCAATGTTGGCGGGGCTATGGTTAGCAACAATAGGGACGGACTTATTTTCAGCTACATCCAGATTTACCTTTGGCAGCATTGAATTACTTGGTGGCGTAGATTTCGTTGTGGTGGCTGTCGGGATCTTTGCGCTTGGAGAAGTGCTTGGCAACCTAGAAGCCAACGAGACGCCTGAATTTCTGAAGCCTCCAAAGAAAATACGGGAGCTGATTCCTACCCGAGAGGATTTTCGTCGGTCACGTTTTGCCTTAGTCAACGGATCAGTCGTGGGTTTTTTCGTGGGTATTCTTCCCGGGGCCGGCTCGACTATAGCATCTTTTCTAAGTTATGGATTGGAGAAAGCCGTCTCAAAACGTCCGGAGGAGTTTGGCACTGGCGTTATTGAAGGAGTGGCAGCACCAGAAGGTGCAAATAATGCCGAAACTGGTGGCGCATTAGTACCTTTGCTTACTCTTGGCATTCCTGGAAGCGGCACTACAGCTATGTTGCTTGCTGCACTGGTGTTATGGGGGTTCAAGCCAGGACCACTTTTTATCTCAGAGAGTCCAACGCTGTTCTGGGGGCTGGTAGCAAGTATGTACATTGGCAATGTAATGCTACTTTTATTGAATCTACCCCTGGCTGGTCTTCTGGCGCAATTGTTACGTATGCCGTTATATATCATGTATCCGCTCATTATCGGCGTATCCATGGTCGGTGCCTATAGCAACGCAAATAGCATGTTTGATGTCGGTTTGCTTGCCCTCTTTGGGTTGCTGGGATATATCATGCGCAAACTGTCATTTCCTGCTGCGCCGCTAATTTTGGGGCTTGTGCTTGGAGATATGATGGAGAAAGCCTTACGCCAGGCGTTGATGATGTCCAGCGATGGCATGGGAGTATTCTTGCACCCGGTTCCACTGGGACTGTTTGCAGTGACAGGTCTGTTATTGATCGTTCCCATATTTAAGAAATTCAATTCTGCACGCATGCAGGTAATAGAACAGGAGACTTGAAATGATTGTTAAAAAAAATACTAGATGGGATTTTCGTGCCCTTTTCGCGGTGGGTATTTTGCTAGTCACGACGCTACCATTTTCTAATTCGTATGCCTGGGAGCCAACCAGACCGGTCGATCTGGTTGTTCATACCGGGCCGGGAGGGGGTAGTGACTTATTAAGCCGTACGATTGCAACTATCATGCAGAAAGATGACCTCATTCCAACACGTATTCAAGTAGTAAATCGTACCGGCGGCAATGGAGCTGTCGCAGCGGCGTATACGCTGTCTAAGAAGAACGATCCGTACACATTGGTTATGGTCAATACCGTATGGATTGCAAACTCCCTGACTTCGAAGGAAGCTTCGATAACGTTGCATGATTTAAAGCCGATAGCCGAACTCGTACGTGATCCTGCTGTGATTGCCGTGCGTGCGGACTCACCCTATAAAACATTAAAGGATTTCATAGAAGCTGCAAAAGCAGCGCCGGGAACGCTCAAACAATCGGGCGGGTCGGTTACTTCGCGGGATAACCTAGTCCGGCAGTTGCTCCAGCACGAAAGTGGTGCACAGTGGAAATACGTTTCGTTTCAAGGTGGTGGGGAGCGTTTGGCAGCATTATTAGGCGGGCATGTTGATATGATGGTTATTGAACCGCAAGAGGCGGGAGAACAGGTGCGCGCTGGCACCATTCGTTTGTTGGCGAGAGTGACTGATATGCCCCTATCTGGCGCTGGCTACGAGAACGTCCCCACTTTAGCTGAGGCTGGATATCAAGCATCGCCTGCGCCACAGATCCGTGCGATCATGGCCCCTCCGCAGATGCCTGACGAAGCGGTGCGCTATTGGGTTGATAAATTCAAGCAACTTAAAGCTACCGATAGTTGGAAAGAGAGTCTGCATGATAGTCAATTAGAGGATAGTTTTACTGACGACGCAGGTCTAGCTCGGTCTATTGTTTCCGTGGAAAAAAGTCTGCGTGAGCAATATAAAATTGCAGGTGTACCGGTAGTTCGATAGCGCCTCCTATTATTCATCCATCCTGAGAATTGGAGGCCATTATTAATGGCCTCTATTTAACCTCGTTATTTTTCGTGCTCAGCAATGAGGCATGTGGCCCTCTTTTTGCCCTGTGCTTCTGACAGAGGAATTCATGTTCATGAGAAAAATTAAATGACAACGCTGAATATTATCTCAGCAGGCGCTGCGAAGGCGATCGTAACTGCTGTAGCAGAACAAACAATAACCGATAAACTAACGTTTGTGAATACGAAGTTCGGCGCAGTTGGAGCGCTATTAAAGGACGTTGAAGCGGGTAACGCATTCGATGTCATTATTTTGACAAATATAATGATAGACCAATTGGTAAGGAATGGATATTTAGATCCCGACTCTAAGGTAGATATCGGATCCGTTAGTACAGGCGTAGCCGTCCACCACGAGAGTGACTACAAAAATAACTATGAGACTTTGGACGTACGAAGCATTTTGCTTGACGCGGACAGACTGGTATGTCCGGATCCGTCTGTTGCCTCAGCGGGCCGTGTGTTGTTACAGGCCTTGAGTAAACTTGAGTTGTTCGAGGAAGTAAAAAACAAACTTGAGTTTTTCGAAAACGGAGCCAAAACAATAGAAGAGTTGACAATACGAACTGATCAAAAAACGATTGGAATTGTCCAGGTTTCAGAAATTGTCGCTAATCGAAATTTGGTATTGCTTCACTCTCTACCTGAAAGGCTCCAAGAAAAAATTATCTATTCAGTTGCAATTTCCAACAAAGCTACTGATAACCAGTATTCCAGAATATTCGTAAATAAATTGACCCAAGATAAAGATTTCCTGAAAAAAGCAGGATTTGACCCGTTTAAGGAAAATCTAGTCTGAGCCTTGGCTGCCACGAATAAGAGTTTGTTAGATTTTTATGGATAAGAATGAACAGTATCGAGGCAAGCGCAGTAAATCGATCCTAGTTTTGTTCTAAGCGGCCGGCCGAATTTTTTCCGAAAAACATGGGGTATCCTTGCGCAAAAGCAGACTAGATTCTGCGTCGACAAATAAGACATTTCTTGGATGCAGAAATATTTCCGGTGTTCAAAGTATATAGTTCGGGTAATCGCCACATAGGCTAAGAACTTATAACTTATCAGGCTTTTTCATAATCCAAAGGCATAAAACACCGCGATTCGAGCATTACGCTTCTGGCGATGTCTACGAGCGCGGCAATGCCTTCTGAACGGGTTGCCTTGGGATACGCGGCACAGATATGAAGCGGGGCGAATAGCGTTTTCTGTCTATAGTTTACGACCGAACCCTTTTGAATCACCTCTCTGAGTATGCAGGTTGGTAAAACCCCAATTCCTACCCCGCCAGACACCAGGCGCGCGAGCATGGCGAGGCTGTTGCAGGTGTTGGAAGTGAGTTCCCCGACGCCTTCTTTTTCCCACCAGCCAAGCATCATTTCGTGTAATGGCGATGTCTTTGGCATGCAAAGGAGGGTAGGCATTCGTGCAGTATGTCACAGCCTGACGGGTGCTTTTCAGAAAAAAGAGGATATTGATATCGCATTTTTTTCGCGCGATGTTTACGAAGGCAGTTCACTTCGAAAGCCTGGCGCATTGTCTGACGAATTTTTTTCGATTGTTGATAACGCTCCACATCTTCGATGGCTCCATGTCTGTTCATCTGGGCTGGACTTACCTCAATACGTTTTCTCACTAAAGCGCGATATACGTGTTACTAGCGCCAAAGGTGCTACAGCGGTCCCCATAGCGCAGACTGTCGTAGCAGCAATATTAGCGCTTTCCAGAGGGTTTGGCCATTGGCTGTCGGCGCAGAACCAACGACAATGGGCCCCTCGGACGGGGGTTGACCGTCCTCGCGATATCAGCGACCAACGAGTTCTCGTCATGGGCGTAGGGGCCATCGGTTCACAAATTGCATACATGCTTAAAAGCATCGGGTTCCATGTCACCGGCGTTAGACGCAGACCAGAGCCGCTTGAACCATTTGACAACGTCATCATTTTTGAGAAACTCGATGAAATGTTGCCATCTTGTGACTGGCTCGTATTGGCGATCCCTCTGACTGCCTCAACAGTGCACATTATCAACAAAAAACGGCTTGGCTTGCTCCGGCCTGATGCCTTTTTGGCGAATGTCGCGCGCGGTGAGTTGGTCGACGAACTGGCGCTTGTGACTGCTCTGAAGACCGGCAAGCTGAGAGGCGCGTATCTTGATACCTTTTTGGAGGAACCTCTACCTGCAACTTCGCCATTATGGGAGCTGCCGAACGTCTGGATCACGCCCCATAATAGTGCGGCTTCGCATGGCCATGAAAAACGTGTAATTCAGTCCTTTCTTGAGCTGTATGGTGCATGGCTGTCAAACGTTTGTGTACTAGCTCAAACCTGATCTGACAGTTATCTACTTGTCATGCAGTGTCTGTCAGATTAGATTTGGTTCACA
>NZ_JBQEAU010000037.1:0-34125 GCF_052108595.1 Advenella sp. | reverse complement strand
CCATGTCCGCAGTCCAAGCGCTTTGGCTGCCGCACGCTGACCACGTGGCAAGGCGTCGATACCCGCCGATACCTGGACCGCAACCCGGGCCGACGCAAAGAACCCAAGACACACAACAGCGGCGACAAAGGGACCGTTAGACAAGGTTTTGATCCAGTAACCCATCGCACCTGGCAAGAGCTCGGGGATCACAAAATACCAGACAAACATCTGGACCAATAGCGGAATATTGCGAAACAGCTCAATGTAGGCAAACGCCAGTCGGCGAGCTGTCGCTGACTCTGTGGTTTTCAAAACGCCAACGACCACGCCCAACACCATTGCAATGGCCCAGGCCAGCAGTGCGGTGGTGAGCGTCCAGCTCAGTCCCGACAACAGGCTGTCCATGTAGGTGCCTGTTCCATCCGGCGCGGGCTCTGCAAAAATCATCCAGTTCCAGTGGTAGTTCATTGTTGCCTCTCTAAATGGCCAGACGGTCTTGGTCGCTGTTGTGCCGGTTAGGCTGGGCTGCAGCCAGTCCGTTTTGCAACTGGGCACGCTGCATTGAACTCAGGGGAACCAGGGGCAGTTTCATCGTTGCCCAACTTTCGTCCTGGCGCTGCCAGGCCAGAGCGGCCTTCACCGCCGGCACCAGGGGAACACTGGTCAAGGCCTTGCGCGCATTGACCATCGGGCTATAGATTTCATCGGACGTATCCACACCGGCCTGATAGGCCGCGCATGCCAGATGCGGGAATACATTCACCGAAGCAGATATGCAGCCGGCAAATTTTTTCCTGGCACCGTCCCTGAGCGTCGCTTCATCACTCGGAAACACGGCAAGCTGGCTGAAATTTGTCGCTACCACCTCGGCATACGGCAAATCGCCAGAGCTATCCTTTATGCCCGCCAGTAATGCGCCAAGACTGCGTGTCAGACGTTCGATCACATCCAGCGAGTACTTCAGGCCGGTAAATTGCGGGATGTTGTAAAGATACAATCTGCTGCGCTGCAGGCTCGCGCGCTCCGCCAGGGTCTCAACATACTGCACTAGCGCGCTGTCGCCAACACCCTTGTAATAAAAAGGAGGCAACAGAAGCGCGCCGGCAAAGCCCATCGTGTCGGCCGCTTGGGTCAAGGCAACTGCGTCAGCCAATGCAGCGCCACCGGTGCCGACCATCATCCGCTGCGCCAGGCCGGCCGTTGCCACCGCTTCCATGACCTGCAAACGCGTGGTTCGGTCAAAAGACGTCGCCTCTCCGGTCGTTCCTAGCAAATTAACCCCCTGGCAACCGGCATCGAACAGATCGCCGATGAACGCCACAAGCTTTGCTGTATCAGGCTGGCCATCAGCACGCAATGGCGTCGGCACGGCGGGAATCACGCCATGAAGAATCGGGTTCATAGCACCACCTCCTGCTTACGGGCCGACAAGGGAACGTAAGCCACCACATCGATCTCGACCTGCACACCGTTGAGCTTGCAGCCTACCGTGGTTCGTGCCGGCCGGAAGGTCGGAAAATGTCTGGCGTAGACCTTATCGAAGCAAGCGGCATCTGCAAGGTCACTCAGAAAAACACCAACCTTGACCACATCCTCCAGCACACCGCCTGCAGCCTCGAGCGTCAGACGCACGTTTTCGAGGGTGACCGCCGTTTGTTCTTCAATAGTCTCTCCAACTACCGCACGCAAGCCGTCGCGCGGCGTCTGTCCCGACACAAAGATAAAGTCTCCGGCGCGAACCGCGTGCGAATAGTGGCCGCCGCAAGCCTTATCGCGCGGCGTATGGATCATCTTCAGCATGTTATTTTCCATGTAAAATAGGTTAATTGTTTTGTATCACACATTATTCCATTTTGTATCGATACAAAATAGATTGTTCCGATAATAGACGGGTACATTTATTCCTGTCAAGCCTTGCGCTAAGGCTACGAATCGAAAAAGGCAATATATGCAAAGCTCAAACGACTGGGCGCCAGATCTGTCTGCAACCAGCGGACCGATGTACAAAAGAATCGCCCAGGCCCTCATTCAGGACATCCGTAGCGGCAAGCTCAAGCCCGGCGACCAGCTACCGCCAAACCGCCAACTGTCATCCCAGCTTGGCGTGACCGTTGGCACTGTGTCCCGCGCATTCGGCGAGGTCGTAAGAGCAAAGTTGCTCGAAACCGGCGCGCGCCGCGGCACGCGCGTGAAGGATCCGGCCACAGCAGATGTCGTTGAGGCAGCAGCTGGCGCAACCACTGCCAGAAATCGAATGGCAGATCTGCGTGGTCACCAGGCTGCATTGAAAAGCTGGGGAAACGACATCGGGCAGGCGCTGTCAGTGTTGCACCAATCGCCCACCTTTGGTGAGCTCCTGCGCTACGATGACCCGGCCGGACGCGCCACCCACCGCCAGGCTGGCGCCCAGTGGCTCAGCCGCAACGCCGATACTCCCGTAGACCCTGCCCGGGTAGTCGTGACAGATGGCGCACAACACGCGCTTTTATGCGGTTTGCTGGCATGCAGCAAGGCCGGCGACTCTATCGCCACGGAGCAACTGACCTATACGGGCCTGAGAACCCTGGCGCCCCGGCTAGGGCTCAACTTAGTGCCTATCGACATCGACGAGCACGGCCTGGTACCAGATTCCCTGCGCGAAGCAATCGCGACACACCCGATCAAAGGCCTTGTCTGTGTGCCCAATATCCACAACCCGACAACAGCAACGATCCCGGCAGACCGACGAATGGAGATCGCCGACATTGCAAAGCGGGCCGGCATTTTCCTGCTGGAGGACGATGTGTACGGGTGTCTTGCGCAGACCTCCCTGCCTACCCTGGCATCCCTGGCTCCGGAACTGACCATCAGAATTACCAGCTTTTCCAAATCCCTGGGCCCTGGGTTGCGTGTAGGCTACATGGAAACACCACGCCAGCTAACAGCAGCAGCAATCGAGGCGGTACGCGCCACAACCTGGATGGCCTCGCCAATCTCAGCTGAGGTGGCAGCCCAACTTGTCACTTCAGGAAGTGCCGAACGGGTACTGCAAGAGAACAGGCTTGAGCTGGGCGAACGAAACAAGGCGCTTGCTCAGGCGCTTGCCGGATTCGATTTGCAGACAAGTGCGTTTAGCTCCCATGCGTGGTTGCGACTTCCCGATCCATGGACTGCGAGCCAGTTTTGCCGACGGGTAGAAACGATGGGCTATCGAGTTGCCCACTCAGAAGCCTTTGCCACGAGTCTTCCCGCCGTAGACAACGCCGTGCGCATCAGCGTCAGCGCAGCACAGGACAGAGCCGAGCTGCGCAACTTTGGATTACTTATTGCAGACATGCTGAATGAAGAACCACACCCCCCCTTCATTGGGATTTTCCCCTAGTCCGCCAGCAGTATATACCATTGACTTTCTTTATGTATCGATTGATAATTGAATTTCATCGTTTTGTAACGATACAATAAGAAGTCCGTGAGCGATTCACGCTGCGGCACCGGAGAAGACACCCATGAAAACTTCAATGTTTGTCGCAGCCCTTACGCTGATCGCCAGCACGTGCGCAACCGCCCAGCCAGTTGACACACTCAGCAAAATCAAGCAAAAGAACGAGATCGCGCTGGGCGTTCGGGAAACCGCACAACCCTTTTCCTATCTCGATGCATCACACCAGTTTGTTGGCTATTCGGTCGACCTCTGCCTTAAAGTCGTAGAAGGAATAAAGACCCACCTCAATCAGCCCGATCTCAAGATCAGGATGGTACCCATAGCCTCTTCCAACCGTATCCCGCTCATGGCCAATGGCACAATCGACCTGGAGTGCGGCACCACCTCGAATACAGTCGAGCGCCAGAAACAGGTCGCCTTCTCATCAACCATCTTTGTGTCCAGCACACGATTTGTCTCCAAGAAAAGCGCCAACCTGGCTGATCTGAGTTCTCTGGCCGGCAAGGCGGTTGTCGCCACGGCGGGTTCGTCAAACATTCGGCAGATCACGGCCCTGAACGTCGCGCACAAATACGGCATGCGTATCGCGCCGGCACGCGATTTTGCCGAAGGCTTCCTGATGATGGAAACCGACAGGGCAGCCGCATTCTTCCTGGACGACATTACACTTGCCGGTCTGGTGGCCAACGCAAAAACGCCGGATGCATACGTGATTTCCAAGACCCCCCTGTCGGTCGAGCCGTACGCCCTAATGATGAGAAAGGGGGATGCCTCCTTCAAGAGACTGGTGGACGATGTGCTCAAATCCACATTTGCAAGTAATACCATCGACGGCATTTATGCCAAATGGTTCGAGTCGGCGATTCCACCCAAATCCATCAACTTACGGGTCCCCATGAGTCCAGCACTGCGACGCGCCATTGCCACTCCTACCGACAGCACCGACGCTGCCTCATACCAATAACGAGCGCTGCCACATGAAATGGAATGCATTTCCCAGAATCGGCTTCACTGAACATGCAACGCCCCTGCAGCCGCTCTCGCGACTGTCTGACCATCTGGGCGGGCCGAAGATATTTATCAAGCGCGACGACCTCACAGGTCTGGCCGGCGGCGGCAACAAGGCTCGCAAACTGGAGTATCTGGCAGCTGACGCGCTCGCCCAGGGTGCCGATACCCTGATTGCGACGGGCGCGACCCAGTCGAATCATGCCCGGCAAACCGCGGCGGCTGCCGCCCAGTTGGGCCTGGACTGCATATTGCTGCTGGAACGACGCTTGCAAGGGCAACCCGCCGAATATTACCGGGCAGGCAATGCGCTCCTGAACCGAGTGCTCGGCGCGACGCTCTGCGAGGAGTTGCCTGCAGGCGCGAACATTGCGACAGCTGTTGCCGAGCTGGAAACGCAATTGATCCAGCAAGGGCGCAAACCCTACGTCGTCGCCGCTGGAGGTTCAAGCCCATTGGGCGCGATGGGGTATGTTGGCTGCGCACATGAAATCACTACCCAGGCGTCCGATCTGGGAATTAAGGTCGACTACATTGTGCATGCGGCCGGAAGTGGCGGAACGCAAGCGGGCCTGGTTGCCGCACTGTGCCGTCACAAACATACCCGGGTGCGAGGCTATAGCGTGCGATTCGATTCGAATCGCATGTCGGCAATCGTTCATGCCATCGCCAACCAGACTGCGAGCCTGATGGATGCACCCTCCGTACGCGCCGACCGGATAGAGGTCGATGACACTCATATCGGCGACGGATATGGTATCGCAACCCCCGAAGCCCTGGATGCCATCAAGCTCCTGGGACGACAAGAAGGCATCCTGTTGGATCCTGTGTACACAGGCAAGGCCATGGCAGGCTTGATCGCTGATATTCATTCGGGTAGGTTTTCTGCGGACCAGAACATTGTTTTCCTGCACACCGGCGGCGCAGCCGTACTGTCTGCTTACACCTCTTTGCTCTAGCTTGTTTTCCATTCTAAAAGGAAGAATCATGAACCAAATAATTTGCGCATTTATTGTCTCCTTGGGTGTAATATCAAGCTTGCAATGCAGCCACGCCACCGAGACTGCCTGGCCGACAAAGCCGGTTACCATTGTGCTGCCGTCGACACCTGGCGCGGCATCTGATGTATTGACGCGAGCCGTCGCCGCCGAGTTGGCCAAAATCACCGGCCAATCTTTCATCATCGAGAATCGGCCGGGTGCCGCAGGCGCGATCGCGCTATCGCATTTGAAACGTTCAGCGCCTGATGGCTACACGCTGAGTTATGGAAATATCAATAACCTGGCTATTAATCCCGCGTTGTTCAAGAAACTTACATACGACGTGAACCGAGATTTTGTCCCGGCCGGCCCGATGTATACAGTACCCAATCTAGTCGTGGTGCGAAAGGATTCCCCCTACAAAACGATCGCCGAACTGATTGCCGCCGCCAAAAAATCCCCGGGCCAGATGACATGGGCAGCCTCCAACATCGGAAGCAGCGGCCATATGGGGGGTGAGCTCTTCAAAGATCTCAGCGGCATTGATAGCCAATTTATTCCGTATACCGGCGATCCTCAATCACTGACAGACCTGGTGGGAGGCCGGCTTGACTATACGTTCACTAATGCCACGGTCGCATACCCGATGGTTGAAAGCGGCAAGCTGCGTGCACTGGCAATTACAACCAGCGAGCGCGCGGAGATGGATTCCTCAATACCGACCCTCGCGGAAAGCGGCCTCAAAGATTATGAGAATAGCGCCTGGGGTGGACTGATCGCCCCAGCCGGTACGCCCAAGGACATTGTCATGAAAATAAGTGAAACGCTCAACACAGCGATGCGTTCACCCACGGTACAGGCAACGCTAAAGCACTCCTTTGCCACTCCCACCCCGGGATCTCAGCAAGAGTACAGCGAGTTGATCGCCCAGGAGCAGCATAAATGGGCGCAGCTTATCGAAAGCGCCAAAATCGAAAAACAATAATACGGGCCGCGTACTTGATCGCGCTCACCCAACCCCAAGGTATCCCTATCACTTATGCACGACTTCATTCTCTCTCACGGTTCAATCATTGATGGCAGCGGCAAACCACGCGCAACCGGCGATGTTGCCTTAAAAGACGGCCGTATATCCGCAATCGGCGATTTGACAGACGAATCGGCCGCAAGGCGAATCGACTGTAGCGGGCGGATCATCGCGCCCGGATTCATCGACTGCCACTGCCACTCGGAACTCTCCCTGATTGCCAACCCCGGCGCTGAAAGCAAGGTTCGTCAGGGCGTAACCACCGAGGTGCTAGGAAACTGCGGATGGTCCACTTTTCCATTGGCTGGTGCGAACGCGGCTGCGTTCCGTGAACAGGCTGCCCCCATCTTCGGCCACCCCACCATTGAGTGGGAATGGGAGGACCTCGACGGTTACTTCGAGCGCGTATTCAGGCAAGGCGCCGCCGTCAACGTCGCCACACTGACAGGACACGGTGCGCTGCGTGCTGCGGTTATGGGGCTTGAGGCGCGAGCACCAACCCCGGCCGAACTCGAATCCATGAAGGCCCTGCTTCATCGGACAATGCAACAGGGCTCGCTAGGTTTGTCATCAGGCCTTTGTTATGTACCTGGCGTCTACGCCGATTCGGACGAACTCGTTGCTCTGGCAGGCATTTCCAATGACTATGGCGGGTTGTATGCGACCCATATGCGGGACCAGGTAGATGGGCTGCTCCAATCCGTTGACGAGTCTGTGGATGTTGCCCTGCGTGCGCATATTCCGTTGCTGATCTCTCATCACAAGACTAGCGGTACGAGAAACTTCGGCAAGACACGTCTGTCGCTTGCCAAGCTGGACAAGGCCCGCCAACACGGTATCAGGACGTATTCTGATATGTACCCCTACCTGGCCGGCAGCACGACCCTGTCCATGTTGTTTCCACCCTGGGTACTGGATGGCGGGCGGGACGCGATGATGGAAAGATTGGCATCGCACGAATGCCGCACGCGCATCAGGCACGACTGGACGCATGGCCTCCCAGGTTGGGAAAACCGTATCGCGGCCCTGGGCTGGCACAACATTTCCATCTCCTATCTCAAGCACGCCGAACGCCAGGCCTACGTCGGCCTGACGGTACTCGAAGCCGCGCAACAGGCAGGCCAGGAGGTCTGCGAATTTGTCTTTGACCTGATGCTGGCAGAACAAGGCGAAGTTGGCCAAATTATGCAAAACTCGTGTGACGAGGACCTTCGGAATGTGCTCACGCACGCACACAGCATGATCGGCAGTGACGGCCTGGACGTCGGCGATCACCCGCATCCGCGTCAATACGGAACATTCCCGAAAGTCCTGGGGGAACTCGTACGCGACAAAGGGTGGATGACGCTTGAAGAAAGTATATTCAAAATGACCGGCTACACGGCGCGCACATTTAAGCTCGGCGATATGGGGCTGCTCAAGCAAGGTTATCGGGCTAACATCACTGTCTTTGATCCCGCCAATGTACAAGCGAACGCCACTTATGAAAATCCGCGACAGTTCGCCAGTGGCATCGAATGGGTATTTGTGAATGGACGTCCCAGTTTGGCCGATGGAGCGGCGACCGGCGATCTTGCGGGTACTGCAGTTCGCAGATGCTAAGCCCGATTATTGATGTTGAGACGGACTGGTTTGTGAAGTAGAACACGGTGCCGGGGTCGTCAATCACTGCCCTATCGCTTCGCGAATGCCCTTTATGACATTTGTATTTGTCGGACTATTTTCGTGGTTTGGGAAACAACAAGATCGTCCGCATGATTGCGAAACGCGCCACTCAGCATTTGCTGCCAATCTCTGCTTAAGCGCTTCTATTGCGGCATAATTGTCGTGAGCTGTGATCTGGATAAATTTGTTCAGGCTCCCGACTTCAGAAATATAAATACTAGCCATGCCGACCCGATTTTGCACCCTGGACCGTTTTGACAACGGCTGTGCAACGAGTGGGGCCATATTGTAAGTGCCTGCGATAAAAACAAATTAATCTCTATTAAGCACGCCACCCTTTGGCGCAAGAACATCAATCCAGAAACTGCTGTGCAGTTATAGACAAGCACGCTACCTCATCTGCAACGCGGGCCATCGAGTTGGCCAATTCCCCTGTTTTCGCTCCAATCAATACACTGGGGAAAGTCGTAACCGACAGCACTGCCAGTATCCTGCGCTCATGCAAAACGGGCACTGCAAGCGTCGCATTTTGGTGTTGCTTGTTGGGCAAGCGCAAAGCATACTTCTGCGATTTTACGAGCGCCAGCTGCGCGCGCAGACCGCGCTCTACTGAGCGCCACTCGTTCTCGCTTAATTCCCCGGTTTCATGCCATGCGATCAAACGCTCGCGTTCCTCGTCATTACAGAAAGCCAAATACACCTGCCCCAGAGCCGAATCAAGCATGCTATGCGTATTGCCAACTGTCGTGTGCATTGGCCCGATAGGACTATATGGCATGCTGCTGTATCGCACGACCATGTGACTATGCTCTGCAATGCCGATTGCAAAGGGAAGACCCGTTTCTCTGGTGGTACGCAGCAAAATGGGAATCGCCTGCTCCACGATGGTTTCATGCTCGCTAAAACCCTCGCTCAGCAACCGTACCTTTTCTGTGAGCGAGTAAATGCCTCTTACCACGTCAGAGCGTACATACCCTTCATTTTTCAACGTCGCCAACAAGCGGTGTATGGTCGTCTTGGGCATCCCTGTTTCTTGCTGCAGGCTGACCAGCGTGCTGGCAGGCTGTCTGTTCATTGCGCGCAATAGTTCAAGCGTTCGAACCACGAGTAACATGGATTGTTGTGTCGCCATTTTTCTGCATGAGCATTGTTAAGATGAAAGTAGATTATGGCATGGCCCCATGGGTTACAGACCGCGCCAATTCCTCCCCACGGAATAAATGAATATCTGTAACGGATAAAAGCCAGATGCTGCTTATACTGGACTACGGACTAACGAGACTTCAACTACATTTAGGAATCCCATGAAAATTGGAACAATCGAACGCGAAGGCATCCCGTTGCTTGTGGCAAGTATGACAGATGACCAGGCAACCGTTTTAGCCGACGTTATGTCGGATGCCCCCACCGATATCCTTCAAGTAATAAGCCACGGCCAGCCTATACTCAAGGCCATCGCCACAGCAATTGAAGGGCGGCACGGTCAAGACGTCGACGCCCTCAAATGGCTTCCTCCCGTACCCCGTCCCGGGAAAATCGTTTGCCTGGCGCTCAATAACAGCGCGAACAAAGACCGGATCATGAAGGGCCCCAGCCATCCGGCGACCTTTATCAAACCCTCTTCATCATTGGTGGGCCACGGTCAGCCGATTCGCTTACGGGAAAGCTTTGGCCGAGTTCATCCCGAGCCGGAATTGACTGTTATCATCGGCACCGGCGGCGCAGACATCCAAAAAGAAAACGCTTTGGATCATGTCTTTGGCTACAGCATTATCAATGACCTGACCGCACCATTGATGCGGGGTGAGGACACGTTCCACTACCGCGCCATACATCCGAAGGCAGATGGCAGCACCGGCATTGAATACAAGGATAGTTGGGTCTCATACCCAGGCCGCTACAAAGGTACGGACACGTTCGGTCCGATGGGACCATGGATTGCCACTGCCGATTCCATTCCCGACCCACATAACCTTACTGTAAGCTGCCTGCACAAGGGTGAGTTAATCACAGAAGACAACACAGCCAATCTGACGTACAAAGTGGCCGACGCCATTGCTTTTATTTCTTCCTTCATGACGCTGGAGCCAGGAGACATTATTTCCATGGGTACTGCACTCAAAGCCGCCGGGTCGGAAGGTAAAGCTGTGCAGAATATTGATCTTACCCAGCTGGGTGGACCGATAGAAGTGAAAATTTCCGGGATCGGAAGACTGATCAATCCGGTCGAACAACGCTGATTCGCTGACCCTTAAAAAACAATGGGCCCCATCGGTTGGGGCCTTTTCAACTTACGGACATTATCCGTAAGTTGTGTGTTCTGCGCTTAAGGCGCGATACCGTGTTTGCGGGAAAACTCGGTCCATTGCTCGGTATCGCTACGCATTTCCTCCTTGAACGTCTCGCCGGTCTCAACATTAAGATCAAAGCCGTTGCGAGCCAACTGGCTTCTTATTTCACTGTCGTTATTCAAATCGTGCATCGCTTTGTCCAGCGCGGCCGTCACGTCCTGCGGTAATCCTTTTGGGCCCAGCAAGGCATACCAAACGGAAACACGATAGCCGGGTGCGACATCAGCAACGGTAGGCACGCCTGGCAGCAATGGGCTGGCCTGCCCTTCGGCTACGGCAAGAATTTTCAATTTTCCGCTATCAACATACGGTTTGACCAAACCCAATGAAGAAAACACAACATCCGTTTCAGCGGACGCAGTCGACAGCGCCGCCTTGGATCCTCCTTTGTAAGGCACATGCAGCAACCTGATTCCCGCCAATTGTTCAAACAGCGCACCGCTCAGGTGATTGAATGATCCGTTTCCGGCGGAGGCGTAGGTCAGACCTTCCGGCTGTTTTTTTGCAGCATCGATCAGCTCGCCTGCTGAGGAAACCGGCAATTCTGATCTGACGGCTAGCACGTTCGTGATAAAACCCAAGCGTGCAATTGGCGTAAAATCATCGATAGGCTGGAAAGGCCCTTTCAGGCCGATGGCGGGCTGCAAGATATGAGTGCTCATCGAGCCTAGTACCAGCGTGTAGCCATCCGGCGCCGAACGCGCCACCTGTTGCGTTCCAATATTGCCGGATGCCCCCGGTTTGTTTTCGACAACGAAGGACTGGCCCGTATATTTCCCGAGACGTTCGGCTACCAGCCGCCCCAGCATATCGGCAGAACCGCCTGCCTCCCACGGCACAACAATTTTCACCGGTTTTTCCGGATAGGCGGCATAGCTCGCAGCCGACATGCAAACAGTGGCACATGTGGCCAATATAAGCGTGGCAATATTCAAACAGCGCTTTGACATAACGTCCCTCTCATATGAACAGATTTTGTCCCATCATATGGCCACCTCGGCGTTTACTGCTACGGAATCCTTGCGACGTTCCGTGCGGCGGAATCAAAATATGAGATGTATACTGCGCTATTGATGCGAAAGGCAGCCATGCTACGCGACGATTTGCCGCCCTTTTCCACTGCGCGTGAGAACAATTGCCAGCCGTCCAGGAGTCAACACCGGCTAAATCGAACCTCACGCGATAACACCCGCGTCCGCTCGCAGTGATACCTGGGTTTTATGGTATTAATCGTAAGGGCGCCCAAGTTTCGAAACAAAACGCCGGTGGGACCTCCCCGCGGCCGGCGTTTTTGTCGCCTGCCACCGTTATGCCAGCAGGCGTGCTTTATCCAATATTTAATATCAAATATCAGATCCCCAGACCCCCAGAGATGCTCAGCGTCTCGCCGGTAATATAGCCTGCAGAAGGCCCGGCAAGAAAGCAGACTGTTTCGGCCACCTCTTCCAGGGTCGCAATGCGCCGGATCGGATGCAAGTCCAGAATGGCCTCGCGCGTTGGCAGTTCACTAGCGACTTCGGCAGCCATATCAGTTGGCATAATGCCTGGCTGGACAACATTCACGGTAATGTTGCGCGATCCCAGATCACGCGCAATACCCTTCGCATAACCGACTAACGCCGCTTTGGTTCCGGCATAGTCTGCCACTGAAGCAAAGGGTATGCTGGTGCCAAGCCGTGAACCGATGAAGATAATCCGACCTCCATCGGACAGTTTTGACGCGGCGGCGCGCGTATTGGCGATCGTGCCCATGACATTGACCTGCCATTGCTGATTGTAGTTTTCTGCATCCAGCGCAGGATCGTCCACCAACTGGCCCTGGATGGCGATGCCGGCATTGTTCACAAGAATGTCCAGCCTGCCTAATGCCGCTATCACGCCGTCAATCAGCGGCTGAGCGGATTTCAGTTCGGACTGGTCGCTCTGGATGGCAATGGCGCGCACGCCCTTGGCCTTTAATGCTTCCACGACGGCTGCCGCCTTGTCGGCCGAAGTCGCGTAGCTGATCGCCACGTCTGCGCCACGATCGGCAAACGCATGTGCCAGTGCGACGCCAAGTCCGCGTGAGCCGCCGGTAATAAGAACGGTTTTGCCGTTGAGGTCTTTGTGCATGGTAATTCCTTTTTTGAAAAATGGACCGGTGGGTCCGGGGGGTACGTTAATGGACTGATAAGTCCTGGGTTTACGTTCAGTAGGCTGATAAGCCCTGATTTACGTTATGTGGACCAATAAGGGATGATGCAAGGCGGCGTTTCGGCTTGAACCACCCATCCATAATTCATATCGTAATGATCATTACGATAACGGACGGTATGATATACTGTCAAGCACTTTCGTAATGCTTGTTATGTTTAAGAAAAAAGGATCAACTTCAATGGGACGCCGTCGTCAGTTTGATGTAGACAAAGCACTTGATGCCGTACTCTGTGTCTTTTGGCGTAAGGGGTATGAAGGCGCATCGTATACAGACCTTACCGAAGCCGCCGGTGTGGAGCGCCCTGCGCTGTACTCTGCGTTCGGCAATAAAGAAGCCCTCTTTCGCCGGGCGCTGCAGCGCTATTACGAGCAGCATCAGCGCTTTATTCCAGAAGCGCTCGCAAAGCCCACCGCAAGGGAAGTTGCGGCGCACCTGCTGTTTGGCTCGGTCGAGCTGACTACGAGCAGTCCTGAGCATATGGGGTGCTTTCTCGTCAATGGCGTCATGGCCGGATCTGACCAAGCCGAGCCGCTGCGACAAGCATTGATAGAAGCCCGCGCAGCCGGCGAAGCCAAACTTCGTGAGCGTTTCGAGCGGGCAAAGGCAGAAGGTGATTTGCCCAAAACCGCCAAACCCGAAGCCCTTGCGGCATTTCTGATGGCTGTGCTCCATGGTATGGCGGTGCAAGCCAAAGCAGGATTTAGCCGCGACATGCTGCAATCGGTTGCCGAACAGGCGCTATTGAGCTGGCCTGTCCGCAACGCCAAACGTTCCTGATAGTGATCGGAGATTGAAGTGCGGCAACGCTATTTATTGGTCTACGATTACGAGGAACGCACAAAAAAATCGCTCATAAACAAGCGTTAATGCATT
This sequence comes from Advenella sp., assembly GCF_052108595.1. Lineage (NCBI taxonomy): Bacteria > Pseudomonadati > Pseudomonadota > Betaproteobacteria > Burkholderiales > Alcaligenaceae > Advenella > Advenella sp. Next base: position 20,621 of record NZ_JBQEAU010000037.1, on the reverse strand, counting down.
TTTGTAATGTACTGCCGGCATGCACAGACAGCATACATAGAAAGGAAAGAAAACACCGACCGAATACACTGACAAAATGCACAGACAGACCCGGAAAAAGGAGACAGGATGCCAAACTATGTTGCATTATTGCGCGCCGTGAGCGTTGGCGGAACCGGCAAACTGCCGATGGCCGAATTGAAAGCCATGTGTATCGCCGAGGGATTCGAAGCGGTCCAAACGTATATCGTCAGCGGTAATGTCGTTTTTTCTACCGAACTATCGGAAGTCCAGGTAAAGGCGGCGCTTGAAAAGCGGCTGCAAACCTATGCCGACAAGCCCGTTGCTGTACCGCTGGCTGAAGCGCATGGCCCAGCGATTACATTTGCCATATCATCCCGAAAATACGATGTAATCGGTTGCCCAGGCTCAACCAGGCCTGCAACCACGCATGCCGTTTCGGTCATCTCAATGCCCGGAGACCGCGCTATCAACTGGCCAATACAACCCTCAGGATTACCCACCTTTCCAAGTTCAAAGATGTCCCGGATGCTGCCGGTTCTGTTACGCCTACAGCAGCGAATCGATACCGTCATCCATCAAATCGACCACGCGCCGGTATTCTCCGGGTGTAATCCCCAGATGCTGACGAAAAAAACGAGTGAAATGCCCCGGTGCCGAAAACCCGACATTATAGGAAATATCGCCGATTCGCATGTCCGGCTTGCAAAGCTCTGCGATCGCAGATTCCACCTTTAGCGCATTGGCGTACACGGCTGGCGTCAAATTGGTGCAGCGGCGGAACAGTTCGAAGAAATGGGCGCGAGACAACCCGCTTTCGGCCGCCAACTCCGTAAAGTTCTCGCCATAATCCAGGTTCTCGCGCATTCTGGCCACGGCGCGTCGAATGCGTGGATCCATTGTATTGGATCGCAGGCTGGAAAATAACTGCGAAGAATCGCGAAGGGATGAGTGACGCTCGGCGGTTGCCATGAACAGGTCGAAAATCCTGCCCTCAAGGATGTCAGATGCAATTTCCTGGGATACCAGCATCTCGGCGGCCAGCGAATTGACCAGCAGCCGCGCGCCAGCAGGTAGTGCGGCACAGGGCTTGGGAAAAAACTGTGGGTGCCCACTCACGGTGAGCGAGCGCAGCACCTTGCTCAGCCAGGCGGTTTCAAGATACAGCGCCATCAGGATGCATCGCCCCTCGCCGCTGGGCGTATGCTCATAAGCATGGGGCTCCCAGGCATTGATGAGCACAACACTGTCTTTTGTAAGCGGCTGGCTTCGTCCCTTGACCAGAAACGAACTGTCGACCCCGCTTATCTTGATCAGGGCGTGGCAATGATGGTGGGCATGAATGACCAGCGGTTTGCTCATATCGAGCAACGATACGCGGCCAAAGGCGCCTTGAAATATTTTAATCGCCGTTGACATGGTACCCAAATGAGAACACCCGCCCGCGCGGGAGGCGACAGGCTCAGTAAGCCTGTCGCACAATATTTGTTAATTATATCAACAATTTGGCGATTAAACGGCTAGGCTGCGCCTCGCTCGCCGGACACCTTGGGCAGTTTTTTGGAGCCAGATCCGGGCTCATTGCTTTTTTCCAATGTGAGCCTGTCTGCCAGCACAGAGGCGAGCACACCGAATACCAGCGCCCAGAATGGTGCACTGATACCAAGCAGGTTGAGCGAACTCATGCCAACAACAAAAGCCACAAAAGCGCCAACCTGATTACCCAGCTTTGGCCCGAATGCTCCCTGCAACGAGCTGAGCAGCACGCCAATCATTGCCAGGCCGGCAACGACGCCGATCAGGGGTTTGGGCAACGCCATGACAAAAGGAACCGCAAGACCTGCTACCAGGCCAAACGCGCCGAACAGAACACCATTGACAATCGTGGCTCCGTAGCGTTTGTCCTTGTCCTCTCCGGCCTGTTCAGAAGCACAAATCGCCGTCATGGGCCCGGCAATATTGGCGTTATGTCCACCCATCATGCCGGCAACAATGCCGCCAATACCGCTGATAACTGTCATGGTATTGATAGGCGGTTTGTAACCTTCGGCCATGAGTACGCCGATGGACTGCGCATTTTCGGCGCCGATCACCAAGGCGGCCAGTGGCACGGCAATGCCAAAGAATGCCCCTACGCTAAATACGGGAGCAGTGAACTGGGGCATGACAAAGGCCAGATCCGTTGTGCCGGTCTGCAGTCCCCCTGTGGCCACGGTAATAATCAGTCCGACAACCAGTGCGGCCAGCACCGGCGGAACACGACGCGTCAGTCGCCCAGTCAAAAAGAAAGCAAGCGCAGCCAGCCCTGCAATCAATGGTGCCGCGCTCACTGCTTCCACTGCACCAATTCCAAAACGTATCATTGCGCCGGCAATCATCGCCATCACAATTGGCATGGGCACCCAGCGCATGATACGTCCGATCACACCCGTGACACCAAGAATGAGCACCAGCACGCCGGCCATGATAAAGGCACCCACCGCTTCCTGATATGAAAAGGAGGCGAAGGCGGCAGCCATGATCGCGGCGCCCGGGATAGAGTATGCCCCGGTAATCGGCATACGGTAGCGCATGCCCATAAAAATACTGATGATGCCGCCCAGCAAATAGATGGCCAGCAACCATGCAACGGTCTGACCGTTGCTCAACTGTCCAGCCTGGGCTGCTCCGATCACGATCAACGCGGGGCCGGAGCAACCAAAAATGGCGGCGACCAGGCCTGCACTTATCGAATTGAGATTCAACGCGGCAGGCAAGCCTCTTAATCCTGCAATCCACCCCGGTGCGACCGGATCTTTGTGAGCTTCCTTGTGCTCAACCGCAGATTGTCTTGTATCCATACTTGTCTCCTGAAAGGCTCGATATTGATCGAGCCTTTTGTTGTAACCGGCATGCCCGTGCCTTGCCGGCCGGCGTGCCGGATGTTTTATTTGCCCGTGAAATTGGCCTTACGCTTGCCGTGGAACGCTTCCACCCCTTCACGGAAGTCCTCTGAACTGCGCAAGCGGCTATAGCAATGACCTTCCAGTTCGATGGCGGTCGTCAGCGAAGCGTCCTCGCTGTCATTCAGTAATTTTTTGGCGGTGCGTTGTGCGAGCGGGGAAAACTTCAACAGTTCTGCCACCAATTTGTCAGTCGCCGCTTCAAGCTGATCATCCTGTACACACTCCAGCGCCAGCCCCCAGTCATACGCCTGCGGACCAGGGATGCGGCGTGAACGCATGACGATGTCCTTGGTGCGACCGATACCCACCATTTTTTGCAACCGGGCCGAGCCGCCGGAGCCTGGGATTTGCCCCAGTTTTTGCTCTGGCAGCGCATATTGCGTTGTCGTAGTCACGATACGAAAATCGCAGGCCAGCGAAATTTCAAACCCCACCCCGAAACAATAGCCGCGGTTGGCCGCGATCACCGGTTTGGAGCAACGCTCAGGCGAGGCAATATTCCAGGCCAGCTTGGAGACATGCTCGGGCGAGGCATCCAGAAAACCGCGAATATCGCCGCCGCTGGAAAAATGCTCGCCCTCCGAGCGCAAAACAATGACACGCACATCATCATTGGCGTCCAGAGCTTCGAAAACCAGACGCAATTGCTCGCGCTGCGGCATGGAAATGATATTAAATGGTGGTCGCTGCAGCACAATGTCTGCACGCTGTCCGGCCGGATCGATATCGACCCGGAAGCCATCCAGTTGCTCCAGCAGGTCGTGCGCAGGGTGTTTAATTTGAGTCATTCGGTAATCCTTATTTAAATTTCAATTAGTCAGATCGATGGCAGGCGTGCAATCGGTATCGGCTTCATACTCACCGGACACTAACTTGCGACGCAGAATTTTTCCAACGGGGGATTTGGGTAAGGCGGCCACAAAAACGTATTCGCGCGGCCGCTTAAAGTTGGCCAGGTCAGTGGACCGGCAGTACCGGTCAAGCTCCTGCGCGTCCACTTTTGCCTGACGTTTGACGAATGCAACCACCCGGTGGCCCCATCGTTCATCCTTGACGCCGGCCACGGCAACTTCATCGACCGCAGGGTGCAGGGAAATCACAGATTCGATATCCACCGGCGAGATGTTTTCTCCACCACTGATAATCATGTCGTCCACACGTCCGCTAACGAACAGTTCGCCATCGGGATCGTAATAGCCAATATCACCAGTGAAATACCAGTGGCCGATCAGTGATTTTTCGTTGGCGTCCGGCCGATTCCAGTATCCTTCGAACGCCTCGTCGCCATCCAGATGGGCAATGATCTGCCCCTCTTCCATGGCTTGAACCCGTTCCTCCGGATTGCTGCTGCCAAGCCTGATGACACGCAAACGGCAATTGATGGCCGCGCGACCGCAGGAGCCAGCCTTGAGCCGCGCATTCTGGGTAATTGCCATGGTGTAGACTTCAGAACTGCCATAGTGATTCACAAACAGATCGGGAGCAAACGCCTTGTCGATGCGACGCAATAGCGCTTCGGACATTGGCGCACCGGCAAATCCTAGCTTGCGTACGCGACTGACGTCAGTAGCAGAAAATTGGGGATGCGACAGCATATCGTGATAGAGCGTGGGCACCAGGTACAGGTTGGTCACGCCTTCAGCTTCAATCAGCGACAGCGCCTGGGCCACATCGAATTTGGGCATGCACACGAAACACCCGTCAATGAGCGCCATGGAGAGCAAAGAGCGCACGCCCATGGTGTGATAAAGCGGCATGACGCCCAGGGTACATTCCCCATAGGCGTACAGGTTCTGTGCAACGTGAGCCACGGCCGCGGCGCGCTCGTGCCGATGCCTGCGCGGCACCCCCTTGGGCTTGCCCGTGGTGCCCGAGGTATAAAGCATGAGCGAGACGTCTTGCGCACTGGCGCGCGATGTGCCTTCGATCGGCGTGGCCGCCAGCAACTGTTCGAACCGCAGGCTGCCAGGCGCACCCTGACCAACGGCGATCGCACCGATCGTCGACATGGCCTTGGCGCCTCGCACCGCCTCGATGCAGGAATCGTCGTAGATGATCAATTTGGCGGTTGAGTCGACAATACAGTAATCGATCTCGTCAGCCTTGGACCGCCAGTTCAGCGGCGTTACGATCGCGCCAAGCAACTGGCAGGCCCAGTGCACGGTCGCCATCTCCCAGCGATTCTGCATCACCACCAGCAGATGATCACCGTGTCCAAGCCCCTGTTTCTCCAGACCGCCCGCAACAGCCTTGATCGTTTCAAACCATTGCGCATAAGTCAGCCGCTTTCCCTCGGCCACCAGGGCCAGCGCGTTCGGGTTGCGTTCAACACTTTGGATAAAAGTGCTTCCCAGATCAAGCATGTGAAGTCTCCGATTTTTCAGTTTTCAATTGGTTAGCCACATCAAGGATGGCCTCTACTATCGGTGTATATCCGGTGCACCGGCACAGGTGCCCGGACAGCATGTCGCGAACCTGCTCTTCGGTCGGGTCGGCAAGCCGCTCAAGGAAATCGACACAAGACATAAGAATGCCGGCTGTGCAAAAGCCGCATTGCAAAGCGTGGTGTTTCTTGAAAGCCTGCTGCAGAGCACCAAGCGTGCCGTCGTGGTTGCCCAGGCCCTCGACCGTGCGCAGATCGCAACCGTCCACCTGGCGGGCCAGGCACAGGCAGGACCGCGTGGCAACGCCATCAATCTGTACCGTGCATGCGCCGCAGACACCGTGCTCACAGCCTACATGGGTGCCAGTGGCCCCCAATTCGTGCCGGATGAAATCAGACAGCAGCATGCGGCTTTCTGCGTGACCAGTACGGGCGACACCGTTGACCGTAACGTTAATGGGATGCCTGGTACGTTGTTCCGACATAACTAGTCCTTGTTTTTTTCACAGCGGGAAAGCGCCGTTTCGATTGTGTGCTGCCCCAGCTCGCGCACCAGGTGACGCCGGTATGCTGCCGAAGCATGCTGATCGTCCTGAGCATCCAGTTGCCAGGCCAGGTCATTCAATGTTTCCGTGAACGACGCCTGGTCATTGCGTGCCCATTGCACAACGACCGGCTTGTCGGCAACCCCGCCAATGCCCAGCCGTATCCTTTCCGGCCCCGCATCCACGGCGCATGCCACAATCGCGAAATCGCCACGGCGCAACGCAAATTCATCAAACGCGTAGCCATGTCCGGCCTTGGCCACCGGAAAGCGCACTTCGGTCACCAGTTCATCAGCCTTTCTGGCAGTGGTGAGCATGCCTTGCTGGAACTGCGCCGCATCCAGCTTGCGCGCGCCTTGCCGTGAGCGCAGCACAACCTGGCCGCCAAGGGTTGCAAGACACAAGGGCAGCTCTGCACTGGGGTCCGCGTGCGCAATAGAACCGGCAATGGTTCCCCGATTGCGGATTTGATAGTGAGAGATAAACGGGATCGCCTCTGCCAGCATGGGGACGGCCCGGGCCAGATCGGGCCAATATTGCAGTTGGGCCTGTGTGGTGCTGGCGCCAATACACAGCATGCCTTTTTCCTGACGGACGAACTTGAGTTCCTCACACCGCGATATATCCAACAGATAAGCAGGCTGGGCCAGCCGCATGTTCAGCAGGATGACAAGCGATTGTCCGCCAGCCAGTATGCGTGCGTTTTCTCCTGCCTCATGCAGCCATTGCACTGCCTCGGAAACCTTGTCAACGCGCTTGTATTCAAATGCCAGTGGCTTCATTTTTTAATCCTCAGAAACCGCAACACGCGGTGCCAGACGCCTTCCGAGCCGCTAGCGGTGTCCTGTCCCGATGCCTGACGGCCAAGCTGCTCGAATAGTTGGCCCAGCACCATGCGGGCCGCGCCTTCGAGCATGCGCCCCCCCACAGCAGCAACCTTGCCCTGAACTTCGGCTTCATACTGGTATTTCATCAGCGTGCCTTGCTCATTGGCCTGCAGCACAATGTCGCCGCCGCCTTCTGCGCCACCAAGCGATGAGACGCCTTTACCCTGCAAATGGAGTGAATGCGGCCGGTCGATATTGGTCAGGGAGATCGTGGCTTCATAGCGCGCCTTGATCATCCCGATGCTGATCGTCACGTCGGCGCGGTATTGGTTTTCGCCGATGCGCTGCAGTTCCCGGCAGCCTGGAATCACCTTGGCCAGCGCTTGCGGATCCATCAGTACATCGAATACTTTGTCGGGCGAAGCAGGGATCTGCGTACTTCCCGATGCGGACAACGCGTGTCCGCGTCCGGTTTTTTTGGCCGGCTTATGCACTTGCACGTCGCCAGACGGTGGCGGATCGTCAAAGCCGATAAGATCGAGCACCCGGTTCGGGGTCAGCGGCAGGCGGATATCCGGCTGTCTGCCCAACGGGCTTAATGCATCAGCCACGGCGTTCGCAATACACACGGGCGTGCTCATATTGTTGCCTTCGCCCAGGCCCTTTGCGCCCAGCGGGGTGAACGGACTGGGCGTTTCCAGATGCACAATGACAGGATCGGGCACTTCGTAGCTTGTAGGCACGAGGTAATCAGCAAAGGTACCGGACTGAAACCCACCATCGTCGCCATAGCGAAATTCCTCAAGCAAGGCGGCGCCCAATCCCTGGGCAAACGCGCCCCGGATTTGTCCGTCTGCCATGGCGGGATTCAGGATTCTGCCTGCGTCGTGGGCGGTCACATATCGGTCAATCGTGACGCGCCCGGTCTTGCGGTCAATTTCGACCGCACAAATATCGAAGGCAAAACCATAGGCAGCCGACGTATTGACACGGTCGTCTTCAGTAGGCGCGCCCAACGACTCGGGCGTCCAGAACTCGGTCACCCTCATGCCAGGGGCCATCCCTTCAGGCAGCTCGGCAGGCGCCCAGTGAGCGCTGCTGGCCAGCCTTGCAAACGGTATTGCCTTGTCCGCCTGGCCCTTGCGAAACACTAACCCGTCTTCAAATGCCATGTCCGAAGCCTCGCCACCAAGCTGGTGGGCAGCCATGTCGGCCATTTTTGCCTTCAGCCGCGTTGCCGCCAGGTGAACCGTTCCAGCAACCGCGCCGGCAAACCGGCTGGAGTAGTTGCCGGCGGCAACCGACCAGGCATCCTTGTCCGTATCGAAATCCACATTGACGTGGATATCCTTGGGCTGCAGACCGAACACATCTGCCACTACCTGGGCGCATACCGTGACATGGCCTTGTCCTGCCGGAGAGGATGCAATAATCACTGTCACGCTGCCCAGTAAATCGATATTGACTGTCGCCGTTGCGATGCCGCCATTCTTGGGGCCTGCCTTGGCCCGCTGCTGCGGCGTCAGCGCAACCGTGATGTAGCCCATATTGGAAATCGACGGCTCGACAATGGCCGCATAGCCAATGCCATACAGTTTTCCCTGAGCGCGCGCCTGATCCCTTCGTTGCAATAGTTCTTCAAGTCCACCCTGTGCAATGGCCGCATCCATGGCTTGCTGATAATCGCCAGAATCAAGCAGTGCGCCTGCCGCTGCCCGATACGGAAATTGATCCGCCTGGATAAAATTGCGTCGGTAGACGTCCAGCGGATCCATCTTCAGATGCTGCGCAATCCGCTGCACCATGCGCTCAAGGGCAAAGTAAACCTGCGGGCCGCCGAATCCGCGCACCAGGCCCGAAGGCATCTTGTTCGTGACCACCACGCGATTGCGCACCTGCAAGTCGGCGATACGGTAAGCCCCGGTCAATATGCCGTGCATGCGGTAAAAGGTGGCTGGCTCGGGCGCCCTCAGGTAGGCACCCACGTCGTCCATCTGGTCCAGGTCAAGCGCCCGAATCCTGCCATCACTGTCAAAAGCAGCCTTGATGGTGGCTTTTCGGCCGTTTGCCGCCGTTGCCGCGCTCAGATGTTCGAGCCGGTCCTCAACCCACTTGACTGGTGCGCCACCGGCCTTGCGGGAAGCCAGGCACATCAGAACCACCGCGGTAAACACAGCTTGCTTGACGCCAAAACTGCCGCCTGAGTCAGGTGCAGAACGATGCCGCAGACGATTGCCGGGCACCTGTAGCGCCAGCGACATGACCGCGTGCATGGAAAACGGTCCCATAAAGTTCGAACAGACGTCATATCCCGCCTCGCCCGCCAGGTGCTCGGCGATCACGACGCCGCATTCGATCGGCGTACAGGAGTTGCGCGGATATTCAATATTGAGCGACAGGGTATGCTCCGCCTCGCGAAAACGCGATTCCGGGTCCCCGTAAGTGAACTGGCGCTCATGAAGCACATTCGTGCCCACGGCTTCATGCAGTATTGCAGCGTCGTCTGACATGGCCCCGTCTATGCTGCTGACGGCCGGCAAGGCCTCAAATTCGATCTTAATACCGTCCAGGGCGTCCTCTGCCAGATAACGGTCTTCAGCAATGACAACTGCAATCGGCTCGCCAACGTAACGAACCTTGTCCATGGCCAGCGCCCACATTTCCATGGGCATTTTTACCCCATTGATGAACGGTCGCGACCATGCCCGCACGTCGTCAGGCGTGAGCACCGCCCTGACGCCGGGCATTTTTTCCGCCTGCGAAACGTCAATGGATTTGATGCGTGCGTGAGGGTAGCTGGAGCGATACACCGCCGCATGCAGAGTGCCTGGCTTGACCGCCAGGTCGTCGCCGAAGCGACCCCTTCCGGTAAGTAGCGGAATGCTTTCAAACCGCTCGACCCTTTGGCCGACAAACTTGCTGGCGCCACTGACTGGCGCGCTTTCAACGGTGCCCATGCACTGCCTCCGAAAATACCGTGATTGGAGCCAGTGCAGGCAAACTGACGGATCGCTCAGATTATCCCGGGGTGTTGGCTCCTGTTCATTGTTCGTCTTTTTTTCTATTGACTTTTCTATCGGGCCAGCATGGCCAGAGATGAAAATGAACGCGTGACCGACAGTATAGGAATGGGGCATAGCAAAAGCTTTACCTGGCAGTCCGGTCAATTACCTTTGAGTCTGATTTTTTTATTCAAGTGAAATACACAGACAACGGGTGAACCGCCCTGCAGGGTATTGCGGGCTGGCGGCACAAGACGCGAGCGCTGGAAACGAAGTAACCGTTAAATTGGTGTCTCTGTATCGGCTATGGGACGCATTTGGCGTTACCAAAGTGCAAGCGCTTGCCCAACGAGCACGGGCCGCAAGATGTCATAGCGTTATTTTCATCAATGTGGTCAAATTCATACTCATCGACACGCAACACGCTAAGATAAAACAATGACTTCTTCTTCCAGGCTGAAGCAGGCTTATAGCGCCTTTGATGCCGTCAACAAAACCGATCCCAACGCTTTCCACTGGCAGGAACAAGACTGGCCGCGCGAGTTATTCCTGGCCATCAAACTGACTGAATGGGTTCTGAAACTTGCCCCGAATGCGTCTGAACCCTTGCGATTGGCGGCGCGCTGCCAGCATATCGGCCGCTGGCAAATTCCCCGGCGTGAGTACCCGCAAGGACGTATTGGTTACCTGACCTGGCGCAAGGCGCTGGCCCGGCATCATGCTGACATGGCCGCGCGTATACTGGGCCAATTGGAATACGATGAGCAAACGATTGGGCGCGTACAGATGATTGTCCTCAAACGCGGCATCAAGCAGGATGCCGATGTTCAGGTCATGGAAAATGCGCTGTGTCTGGTCTTTCTCCAGTATCAGTTCGACTCGTTCCGGCTGGATAATGAAGAGAAGATCGTGGGTATCATTCGCAAGTCGTTGCTCAAGATGGATGATGCAGGCCGCCGGCAGGCACTGATGCTGGATTACAGTTCTGCCGGGCTGGCGGTGATTAACGAGGCGCTGTCGGGGTTGTAGGCAAAGCGCCCAGCACCTCTTCATTGTGCTCGCCCAGGACAGGTGGCGGTATCACCTTGGTGCTTCTTTGTCCATCAAACGAAACAGGCGGTCGCACCGTATGGAAGTCGCCCATGGTTTCGTGTCTGGCCGACACAAGAATTTGTAAATGCCGGGCCTGCGGGTCCTCCAGGGCCTCGCTGGTGTCGTACATGGGCGCATGCGGCACATCTTCCGATTCCAGGCGGCGACACCATTCGTTGCGTGAGTGCTTGGCAAATATCCCGCCCAGAATCTGGATCAATGCGTCCTGGTTCTGGATCCGTCCGTTGCGGTCACAAAAGCGCGGATCGTCAAATAGCAAGGGTTGTTCAATCGCTCTTGCCAGGCCTTGCCAGAATTTCTCGGGCGAGGACATATGCAGGGCAATCCATTTTTGATCTGCGCATTTCAAGACATAAGACTGGGAAACGCTCGGGCGACTGTACGGCCCCATGATTTCACCCGCCGAATAATAATGGGTAAAGGCATCCAGGTTGAAGTGGCTCATGGCCTCCAGCATAGACACCTCTACCTTGCGCCCCACGCCGGTACTATTGCGCTCATGCAGGGCACCCAGAATGCCGTATGCCGCGTAAAAGCCAGTAATGGAGTCGGCCAGCGCCGGGCCCACCACGCGCGGGTTTTCCGGGTTGATGAGCAATCCCAGGAAACCACTGGCCGCTTGCGCGACTGAATCGTAGGCCGGCCGCCCTGCAGCCGGACCGGTTGGTCCGAAACCACTGATTGAGCAGTAAATCAGTCCCGGATTGATTTTGCGCAGCCGCTCTTCGCCCACGTTAAGTCTTTCGGCCGCGCCCGGACGAAAGTTCTGAATATATACGTCTGCCGTACGGACCAACTCATCGAAGGCGGCCAGATCGTCAGCCTCCTTGGTATTGAGTGTGATACTGCGCTTGTTGCGATTGTATGTCTGAAAGTGTGGACTATACAGGCCGCCTTTGAAGGCACGAAACGGATCTCCCGTGCCTGGCTGCTCGATCTTGATGACATCTGCCCCAAGGTCTCCCAAGAGCATGCCCGCTGCAGGACCCGTAATGAACGTGCCTTGCTCCAGGACACGAATGCCGTTAAGTACTTTGATCATGGTAAAACTCCATCAGGGTATGCTAGGCGTTATCGGGGGTAAAGCCCTCGGGCAACTGACCATCGTAAACGTAATTGCGTGTCGCCTGATACGACAAGGCAAAACCGATAGGTTTCTGGAACTCCTCTGTCAGATGGCCGATAAGACCTGCCGTACGAGCCAGAATCGGCACGCCTCGCAACGCGGTGATCGGAAAACCCACGCCCAGCAGGACGGCTGGAATGGCCGCAGATACATTGAGCATGAGGCGCTTTCCGACAACGTCTGGAATCACTTTTTCCACCGCATCGGCTATGTGCACATATGTCATATCAGCCCCGGCCCGCTCAGCCACAGCGAACAGCGCAGTCACACGCGGGTCGCGCGCTTTGTGCAGCGGGTGGCCGTAACCCGGGATGGCGCGCTTGTCGGCACGGTACTCGCCCACCACCTGCCTGGCTGCTTCAACATAGTCTTTGCTCTGGCCGGCACGAGTACGAATATCTTCAAGAAAAATGCCGCTGGTTTCAGAAGCCCCGAGAATGACCGAGCCACAACCTAGTATTCCTGCCGCCACGGCGCCCTGCAAGGCGTCGGGTGCGGCGGCCAGTGTCATGCGACTGGCCTGAACGCTGGGGACCAGGCCGTGTTCCGCAATGGCCACCAGGGTGGCATTTAACACTGCGGTTGCTGCCGCGGTTGGCGGCTGTCCCGTGACCAGCAAATGAAAATAGTCTGTGAAAGACATATTGCCGATCAGATCGACGGCAAGGTCTTTCCCCCTGACGACAATGGTCTCGGCGTTAGAGGTGCAGATGGCTGAATGGGGAATGGTTTCTTTACCGATTTTCATAAAGTTCCAATGAGAAGCATTCAGTCGGCTACGCATGCAGGCACGCGCTTGTCGCCGAATAAACGCATTGAACATATTAGGTTTTGCTAAAAGTTTTCATCGTCATCGATGTTTTAAGCACAGGGCATCTTAGGCGGGCCGCTGCCCTTCAAAAGCGGCTTGCAACAACGTGCGTATGCCATCGCGTTCAATCGGACGCGGGTTCCAATAGGGTGTGGCAATTGCGATATCGGCCGCCCTGTCCACATCGCTGTCACGCATCCCAATGTCTTGCAAACCCATCGGCGCACCCAGCGATTGAGCCAGATCGTATAAGGCGCCGGCAGCGCAAACGCCGTCCTGGCCCAGAGCGCGGGCAATCCGTTGCATGGCCTCTGGCGCGGCAGGCGCGTTATAGGCAATCGCGTGCGGCAAGACAATGGAGTGAGTCTGGGCATGCGGCAGATCAAAGCTGCCGGCCACGGTATGGCAAAGCTTGTGATGCAAAGCCATGCCTGCGCCGGCAAGCACCATGCCACAAAGCCAGGCGCCATACAGGCATTGGCTCCTTGCGGCAAGCGAGCTGGTGTTCGGGCTCAGTTGCCGCAAGCCGCTGGCCATGGCGCGTATACCCTCTTCTGCCATTAATGCCAGCACCGGGTTTCCGTCCTTGGCATACAATCCTTCCGCAGCATGGGCAATGGCGTTCATGCCGCTGACGACAGAGACAGCAAAAGGCAGTTTCAAGGTCAGCGATGGGTCATAGATGACGGTGCGCGGCAAGGCTCGCGGATCTTTACCGGTTTTTTTGATGCCGTTCTCGGTGATGCCATAGATGCTGGTCATCTCCGAGCCTGAATAGGTGCTCGGCACTGCCAGGATGGGTAAACCATTTTCAATGGCCAGCGCCTTGGCCAATCCTATCGTGGAACCACCGCCGATTGCCACAATACAGTCGGCCTGCATTGTGCGCGCTGCATCTTGCGCATCGCGTACCGCAGCAACGGGCACATGCATGACTGCCTGATCAAAGATGCCAGCGGCGCACTCACCCAGGGCATCAACCGCCCGTTGAGCCAACGTCCGCTGGCGCGCCGTGCAAAGCACCAGCACTTTGCGCGCGCCAAGCAGGCCGGCTTCAGCTTTCAGCACGGTCCAGGCATCGCTGCCAAATACCACTCGTGCCTGTTGGGCGGTGTATAGAAACGTATGCATCACGTCAGTTGACCTTTGCACCCGATTTTTTTACCAGTTCAGCCCACTTTTCAATTTCGGCCGCTTCGAAACCGGCCAGATCCCGGACAGATTCACCGCCTGGCTCTACGCCCTGGTTCTTGAGCTTGGCAGCCAGATCGGGATCGGCCAGCGCCACGTCAGCCGCCTTTTTCAACTTGGCCATGACAGGCTCGGGCGTGCCTGCCGGCGCGTACATCATGAACCACGCAACCAGATCGAATTCGCTATCGGTCTGCTCTGCAATAGAGGGCACGTCAGGCGCTGCGATACTGCGCTGGCTGCTGGATACGCCAATAGCCCGCAGCTTGCCTGCCTTCACATGGGGCAATACCGCGGCGGGGTGGTAAAACATGAACTGCACTTGCCCGGACATTACGTCCTGTAAAGCCATGCTGCCTTCCTTGTAAGGCACATGCAGCATGGTGCCGCCCAACCGGTCTTTCAGCAGATCACCGGCGAGATGCCCCGACGTGCCGCTGCCAGCAGACGAGAACGTGATGCCTGGCTCCGTGGCCGCTGCTTCGCCCAGGTCCTTGACCGTGTGATAGGCAGAGCTGCCGCTTACCACCAGAAACGTCGGCGTTTGTCCCACAAAAGCAATGGGCTCGAAATCTGTCTCGGGATCATAACCACGTTTTGAGTACAGTTCCTTGTTGATCGCATGCGTGCCGACCGTACCCATGACGATCGTATAGCCATCGGGCGCGCTTCGGCTTACCTGCGCGGTCCCGATCGTTCCGCCTGCGCCAGCCTTGTTCTCGATAATGATCGGTTGCCCAAGGACTTTGGACATTCTGTCCGAAAGCAGCCTGGCAATCGTGTCGGTCGTCGTGCCCGCGCCGAACGGTACGATCATGCGCACCGCTTTGGCGGGATATTCCGCAGTCTGAGCCGAGGCCGCCGCGCACAACAATGGCGCACAAACCAGCGCGGCAAGCAGGCCTCGCGCAGCGCGACCAAAGTGTGCATCTTTAAGAGCATTCATCATTGTCTCGTCCTGTGTAGTGCTTTTTGCACTGTATTGGTTGTTGGTATATGAATTACTACACGGGCAAGTCTAGCCGACCTGATGAAAAGATAGAAATGATTGTTTTCGTCTGATATGATCGACAGTATCGATAATCGGAATAGTCATGGAACTCAGACACTTACGATATTTCCTTGCCCTGGCCAGCTCGCTGAACTTTACGCGCGCGGCTGAACGGGTCCATGTCACCCAGTCCACCCTGTCACACCAAATCCGCCAGTTAGAGGAAGAAATCGGCCAGCATTTGTTCGATCGCAGTAGCAAGCGCGTGGCACTGACCGAGGCCGGTGAATCATTCCTGATCTACGCTGCCCGCGCCCTGACGGCCATTGACCAGGGCCTGAGCGAGTTAAAGCAAACGGTTGTCCCCATGACCGGTACAGTGCGCATAGGTACAACCCATACGTTCAATCTGGGATTTTTGCCAGACTGCATCGCCCTGTTTCTGAAGCACAATCCAACGGTCAAGATCATTATTGAAGAATTGTCGGGAGACGCCATCACACAGGGCCTGAAGGCAGAGGAACTTGATGTAGGAATCGCCTATCGCCCTGAACAGCAAAAGGAGATACGCTTTGAGCCATTATTTAACGAGGAACTGGCCCTGGTCGTAGCCAAGACGCATCCACTGGCCAAACGCAAGCGTCTGCGCATTGCCGAGCTGCATCGGGAATCGCTGGTGTTATTGCCATCCAGCTTTTCAACGCGCCGACTGCTTGATGAATGCTTCAACGCTGCTGGTGCCAAGCCCAACATCATTGCCGAAATGAATACCATCCCGGCCATGCTGGGCCTGGTTATGCGCGATCATGTGGGCTTTATCGCCGCTCCTAGCGCTGTGACCGAACATAATAAACCCCTGCGCGTCATTCCACTAGAAGGGCCTACACCAATCCGAACCCATGGCCTGCTGTTTATGGACAGCCACGTTCAGACCCGGGCCAGCATGGCACTGATTGCCCTGATTCGCAAGCAGACCAAGGCCAAAGCCAGCGAACTGGGGGCCACGCCAGCGTAATCAGCAGTATCGCTAAGGCGCCCATCGTCAGACGATGGGCCCGCATGGCAAAACCAGGCTATTGCCCGGCGTCGATTGCACCAATATAGTACCCACTATTATCTATTGTTATGAATGACTTATGTCAACAAGCATTGCTTTGAGTACGCACTTTGAAGTATTCATACGCCAACAGGTAGAGTCGGGCCGTTATAACAACCCCCGCGAAGTCGTGCGCGCCAGTTTGCGCGTGCTAGAAGATCAGGAACGCCTCAACCAGGCCAAACTTGCCGGGCTTCGCCAGCCTATCGCCACTGGCGTGCAATAATCGGCACCACTCCCTTATGTATATAATCGCCCGTACTATCTATCGCAACCGTCACCGGAAAGTTGCGGACTTCAAACTCATAAATGGCTTCCATGCCAAGGTCCTCGAAAGCAACAACACGAGCGTGTGTAATTGTTTTGGCGATCAGGTACGCGGCGCCGCCTACCGCGCTCAGATAAGCGGTTCCTGTCTTTTTGATTACATCAATGGCATGCCGGCTACGTTCGGCCTTGCCGATGGAAATGAGCAGCCCTGCCTTGTCGATGAAATCTTCCAGATAGGCGTCCATGCGATTGGACGTCGTCGGCCCGGCCGGCCCCACCACTTCATCGCCGGTGGCATCTACCGGACCCACATAGTAAATAGCACGCCCGCTCAATGACACAGGCAGCGGTTGATTGTGATGCAACATATTCGCAATACGTTTATGTGCCGCATCGCGCGCTGTCAGCATTTTGCCCGATAGCAGCAGCATGTCCCCTGCTTTCCAGCTTCTTACCTCTTCTTTGGTCAGCGTATCCAGATTCACGGCAATGGATTCGGCCACATTGATCGTATCCGGAATATCCTCCCACAGACTGTCATCATGAACTGGCAGGCGGGCCGATCCACTCCCATCTAATTCAAACGTCATATAGCGGGTGGCTGCGCAATTGGGAACGATGGCAACGGGCAGCATGGCCGCATGACACGGCGCATGTCGCAGCTTGATATCCAGCACGGTGGACTTGCCGCCAAGGCCCTGGGCACCGATATTCAATTCGTTATTGATACGGTGGTACAGTGACAGCCGCAAGCGTTCGTAATCATCAAGAGTGCTCTTGTGCTTCAGTTGCTGAATATCAATGGGCTGATGCAGCGACTCCTTTGCCATTTGCATGGCCTGCTCCGGGCTGCCGCCCAGGCCAATGCCTAGGACGCCGGGCGGGCACCAGCCCGCGCCCAGTTTCGGCATTTGTTTCATCACCCATTCCTCGACGGATTCGTTCGGATTCAACATGGCAAACCGGGCCTTGACGTCGCCCCCGCCCCCTTTGGCGCTCACGGTGACACGCAAGGCGTCGCCTCTGCACATGGTGATATGCAACACCGCTGGCGCATTATTTCCTGTATTTTTGCGCGCACCCAGCGGTTCTCCGACCGTGGTTGCCCGCAATGGATTGTCTGCGTGCGTATAGGCTGCAATAACAGCATTGTCGGCCACTTCCTGCAAGGATGGCATGGGCTGCACGTCGGATGAAAAACGCACCTCCATACCGATTTGCAGGAACACATGCGCAATACCCGTATCCTGGCAGATTGGACGCCTGGCCGACGCGCTCAGCTTGCTATTGATCAGAATTTGCAGGATGGCGTTTTTGGCATATCGGTTGTCCTCTTCAATATAGGCGTGTTTCAGCGCATGAACGTAGTCAGGCGGATGATGATGGCTGACATATTGCAATGCACTGGCAATGCTTTTCTCCAGGTCTTCCAGGCGTATGACGTTCATATTTCACTGAGGCTCGATGCCGGCCTGCTTGATAACGTCGGCCCATTTGCCGATTTCCGACTGGGTGAATTCCTGGAACGCATCCGGCGCGTAGTTTTTCTCTGGCAACAAAAATATTCCCTGTTGTTCCATCTTGTCGGTGAAGGCTTTGTTTTGCATAACTTTCTGATAAGCCTTATAGGTGGTATCAATCATGGCACGTGGTGTTCCCTTTGGAGCATAAATACCATACCAGGTGGATGCCTCCAGGCCGGGCATGGTGCCTGAAATCGTCGGCACATCGGGAAACTGCGACATGGTTTGCGATGCCGTCAAAGCCAGTGCCCGAATCTTGTCGCCTTTGGTCTGGGGCAAGGCAGTATTGGTTTGATCGAACATGGCGTCAACCTGACCACCCATTACATCGTTCAGCGCCGGGCCAGCGCCTTTATAGGAAACCTGCGTGATTTTGATTTTTGCCTTGGCGGCAAACAACTCCGCCACCAGGTGAGAACTGGAGCCAACGCCTGCGTTGCCAAAATTGATCTTGTCCGGGTTTGCCTTGGCAAACTCGATCATCTCGTCCACGGTCTTGTATTGCGAATCCGCGCCCACCAACAGCACCAGTGGCGTATCGGGAAAGCGAAACACCGCGTCAAAATCCTTAATAGGATCGTACTTCATTGTTTTGTACAATGAAGGGGCGGCGGCCATATAACCAAAATGCCCCACCAGAAACGTGTAGCCGTCAGGTTTGGCGTTCGAGGCCTTCGCTGCACCAATTTGCCCGCCGGCCCCACCGACGTTCTCAATAACAATGGGCTGCTTCAACTCTTTCGAAACTTCTGCGGCAACCATCCGCGCCATACCATCGGTCGGTCCGCCTGCGGCAAAGGGAACGATCCAGGTTACCGCCCGCTCTGGGTAAGACTGGGCAAAAGATGGGTTGCTGCAAATTAGTGCTGCCACACTTGTGATAAATAGATGAGTCGTTTTCATAACAGGTTCCTTATTGGCGTTCAGATACGTGCTGAAGCATTCAGGGCATGAGCGACCATTTCTGGTGCCTGTCCCAGGTAATTGGCCGGATCGGTCAAGGCGTGGATCTGCTCGTCGGATAGGTGTTGTGTGACGGCCGGTGTTTGCATGAGTACTTCGGCCAGCGTCTGGCTACCGCTGTTGACCCTAAGGCAGGCGTCGTAGACAACCTCATGGGCCTGGTGTTTTCCTAGATGGGCAGCCAATGCCATCATGACGGACTCGGCCACAATCAGGCCTTTGGAAATACCCAGGTTCTTCTGCATTTGCGCGGCATCCACTTCCAGACCGCCCAGCGCAAAACGTGCCTGGGCCAGCCCGCTTGCCGTAAGCAGAAAGCTTTCGGGAATGGCGATCCACTCGGCATGCCAGGGGCCGGTCGCCCGCTCGAAATCCTGAATCATCGCATCGAGCATCAGCCCGGCATGCTGTCGCACGCCCTTGGCGCAGGCCAGCATAATTTCACTTGAAATTGGATTCCGCTTTTGCGGCATGGTGCTGCTTGCCCCGCGTCCTTTAACGAAGGGCTCATACACTTCGGCATACTCGGTCGATGCCATCAGCATGATATCCAGCGCAATTTTGCCCAGGGAGCCGGTCACCAGCGCGAGAAAATTAAGGGCTTCTGCGAAATTGTCTCGTGCAACATGCCAGGTGGTCACCGGAATGCCCAGCCCAAGTTCGCGCATCATTTCTGCCTGTACTTGCAACCCCATGTCGCCCAGCGAGGCCAGCGTGCCTGCTGCCCCGGCAAGCTGGCCAACCTCCACACGCGGCTTCAGTTCGCGCAAGCGTTGCTCATGCCGATCAAACATGCCAAGCCAGATGGCGCATTTGTAGCCGAACGTAATGGGAAGCGCCTGTTGCAGATGCGTGCGCCCTGCCATCGGCGTGTCTTTGTAAGTAGAAGCCAGCTCCTGAAGGATTGTTCGAAGTGCACGAATATCCGACTCAACCAGAGCCAGCGCCTCTTTGATTTGCAATGCGTTGGCGGTGTCCATAATGTCCTGGGTGGTTGCCCCCCAATGGAGGTACTTACCCGCTTCTTCGCATTGCTCGGCAAGCTGCGTCACCAGCGGCAAAATGGGATAGCCTACGTTTTCCGTTTCGTGTTTAAGCCGCTCAAAATCGAGCTGCTCAAACTTTATTCGACTTTCGATTTCGGCCGCGGCCGTTGCCGGAATCACATTCAGGCGTGATTGCGCCTTTGCCAGGGCTATTTCAACCGCAATGTATTTGCGAATAAGACTGGCATCAGAAAATACGTTGCGCATGGCTGGCGTACCAAACGTATCGCGAAACAGCAGGGAGTCAAAAACAGTGGAGGCAGAAGCAGACAACATAAGAGGTTATTTCCATTATGTACGAACATATTAATATAATATATTATGTACGTACATATTAAATATCGGTAATAACCCTCACTCGCTCAATTGCCCGTATAATTTCGAGCATGAAAAAACTGACGAAATACAACGAAATCGCGCTCAGCCTGAAAGAGGACATCGTCTCCGGCAAGTACGGAATCGGCAGCCTGTTGCCAACAGAATTTGAGTTATCGGCCATGCACAGCGCAAGCCGGCAGACCATCAGATCTGCCATTGCGGAACTGGCGCGCCAGGGGTTTGTCAGTCGTACAAAAAAACTGGGCACACGCGTAGAATCTGCGCTGCCGCAAAACATGTACTTGCACCGGCTCGATTCAATCAACGATCTGGTGCAATTCAGCAACGAGAATAAAAAAGTGGTGCAGACGCTAGAGCAGATCGTGCTGGATAAACAATTGGCCCTGGAGCTGGGACTGGAACCGGGGCTGCACGCATTGAAAATATCAACCATGCGATACGGCAAGGCCG
>NZ_JBQEAU010000036.1:0-35607 GCF_052108595.1 Advenella sp. | reverse complement strand
CACCGTATATTTCAGGATCTGGTTCCAGTCTGCGCGCTGAACCAGCGTAGAGAACTGGGTACCAATTTCCAGCTGACCGGCGCCGGCCACTTCATGGTGGTGGATTTCTACCGGCACGCCCTGCTCTTCCAGAATCAGGCTCATTTCGGAACGCAGGTCTGCAAAGGAATCAACCGGTGAAACAGGCACATAGCCGCCTTTGACGCGCGGGCGGTGTCCCAGATTGCCAGACTCCGATTCAGTGCCTGATGACCATGGCGCTTCGTCGGATTTGATTTTGAACGAGCAGCCAGACATATCGTCGGTCCAGGTGATGCCGTCAAAAACAAAGAATTCCGGCTCAGGACCGAAGTAAGCGGTGTCGCCCAGGCCGCTGGATTTGAGGTAGGCTTCGGCACGCTTGGCCAAAGAACGTGGATCGCGATCATATCCTTTCAGATCGGACGGTTCAACCACGTCGCAGGTCATAATCAGCGTCGGTTCTTCACGGAATGGATCCAGACGGGCAGATTTGGCATCAGGAACCAGCAGCATATCGGAAGCCTCAATGCCTTTCCAGCCCGCAATGGACGAACCATCAAAAGCCTGACCGGATTCGAACTTGTCTTCGTCCAGCAGTTTAGACGGAATGGTCATATGGTGTTCTTTACCGACCGTATCCGTAAACCGGAAATCGACAAAAGTCACTTCACGATCACCAATCAGCTTTAGAACGTCTTGAGGGGTTGTCATACTATCTCCATGAGTAATGTCCAATGACAGGGCCTGAGCCGGCCGTATACCGTACTCAACAGCAAGTATCATGCCAGCTTTTGTGACCGGATGCGTGGCAGATTTGTGATTTGCACGCACTATTTTAGAGCATGAAATTATTCTATATGCACTTAATTGGTGCCTTGTGGCAAAAACGCACCAATAGCGTACGGGCGCAGCCCGCAGTAAAGAAACAACTGACTGTTATGTGAGCGCGGGAAACAAGCCTTCAGGATGCCTTCTTTTCGGGCAAAAACATCGCCTGCAGATCGTTCAGGAATGCCTGACCGCGCTCGGTGGGTCGTATGGTCATCGGATCGGGCTCGAGCAGCCCGCGCTCAACCGCCTTGCGAATGATCGGGGCCACGGCCAGCAATGAAAGGCTGGTGCGCTCTTCAAACAGCGTCGCGGGAACCCCTTGAACCAGTCGCAACGCATTGAGCATGAATTCGAAGGGTAAATCTGCCACAGCCAGGGTCTGCTCGTGCATAATTCTGCCGGCGCCATCTGCCTCAAGCGCACGATCCATCCAGGTCTGCGGACTCTTGACGTTGGCCCGACGGATAATGCGGTCCTGAAAAGACAACTTGCCATGTGCGCCAGGTCCGATACCGATATAGTCGCCGAACTCCCAGTAATTGAGGTTGTGGCGTGCACGGCAACCCGGTCGGGCGTAGGCCGAGATCTCATAATGCTCGAAACCGGCATCCCGGGTCTGCTCAAAAAGCATATCTTGGATGTCGGCAGCGCTATCTTCATCAGGCAGGTCTTTTGGCGGGAATTTGGCAAAGACCGTGTTCGGCTCCATGGTCAGATGATAGAGCGACAGGTGCTGGGTACCAAAGGCTAGCGCCCGCTGCACATCGGCGCGGGCTTTGGCGACCGTCTGCCCGGGCAACGCATACATCAGATCGATATTGACTTGGGACACTGCGTTCATGGCCAGTTCAATGGCTTTTTCGGCCTGGTGGGCATTGTGAATACGCCCTAGCTGCTGCAGCGCGTTGTCGTCAAAACTTTGTACGCCCAGCGAAAAGCGGTTGACCCCGGCCGCCGCATACTGCGCGAACCGGTCTGCCTCGGCCGTCCCTGGATTGGCCTCCATGGTAATTTCTGCAGATGGCGCCAGTGGCAGATACGACCGAACCATGGCCAACATCTGCTCGATTGCTTCGCCAGACAAGAGGCTGGGCGTGCCGCCACCGATAAATACGGTATAAACCGAACGGCCCCACACCAATGGCAGCGTCTCTTCCAGGTCGCGACGCAGTGCCGCCAGAAAACGCGCTTCGGGAATGTCCTGTTTTTTCTCATGGGAGTTGAAATCACAATACGGACATTTGCGCACGCACCACGGCACATGAATGTACAAAGACAACGGCGGCAGGCTGATGTTGAAGTTGATTGCCGGCTTCAGCCGGTGCAGAGGAACAATATTTTCGATCACGCGGCACCCAGGTCCGCCAGCAAACGCTTGAGCGCCATGGCACGATGACTCACACTATTCTTGACCTGCGGGTCAAGCTGAGCAGCGGTTTTCCCCAACTCGGGAATATAAAAATAGGGGTCATAGCCGAACCCGTTGTCACCTGCAGCCTGCATGGCGATTTCACCATGCCAGGTGCCCTGCGCGATGACAGGACAGGGATCATTTTCGGATCGAACGAAAACCAGCACGGCTATATAGGCAGCCCGCCGGTTTTCATGATCTTGCAGCTCCAGCAAAAGGCGGCGGTTGTTGGCCGCATCGGATTTTTCTTCACCGAACAGCGTGGCATACCGCGCCGATAGCACGCCGGGGGCGCCATCCAGGGCTTGGACCGACAGGCCTGAATCGTCAGCCAACGCCGGCAAACCAGTTTGCCCACTGGCATGGCGCGCCTTGCCTAGCGCATTTTCGACAAAAGTATGAAAAGGCTCGGGCGCCTCCGACACATTCAGTTCCTGCTGTGGAATAAGACGCATGCCCAGTGGCGCAAACAGCGCACTGAACTCGCGCAACTTTCCCTTATTCCCGGAAGCCAGTACAACATCCATATATTTACACTCTACATTCAACACTATTGTTCAAGAATAACAATCTACGAAGACGACCAGCGTCAACGCAAGCCAGGCAACGCTCGCCCTCTGCCCGACCTGCACCGGCAAACGGCCTGGCGCAATAGGCGCCATCTGATCGGCACCTCGCCCTGCAATTGCGAATCACGAAGCGCGAGTCATAAATTACAAATCAGGAGCGGTACTCTCGCCAGCGGCAGACAGATATCACAGTCGCCATACAGGGGCTGCGCTGCGACCGAAGCTACACCAACGCCAGTAACGCCACTGGTTCAACGCACCCCGCCGCCTCGTTGCGATGCTACGCCGGCCAGGCAGACTGTTGCTCGCGCAACAACCGGGCAATGCCCGACTCGGCCAGCGCCAGCAAACTGTCCAAATCCTGGCGGCTGAATACCTGGCCTTCGGCCGTGCCCTGCACTTCCACAAACTGGCCCGAGCCGGTCATGACCACATTCATATCGGCATCGCAGGCCGAATCCTCTTCGTAATCCAGATCCAGGACGGCATGTCCTTTGTACATGCCGACTGAAATTGCGGCAACCCTGTCTCTGAGGGGGTTGGCCGACAGCCGCCCGTCCCTGAGCAGAAAGCTGACCGCGTCGGCCATGGCGATCCAGGCGCCGGCAATGCTCGCGCAACGGGTCCCGCCATCGGCCTGGATAACATCGCAGTCAATCTGAATAGTGCGCTCGCCCAGCTTTTGCATATCAATAACGGCGCGCAGGCTGCGCCCAATCAAACGCTGGATTTCCTGCGTCCGGCCGTTCTGTTTGCCGCGCGCGGCCTCACGGTCGGAACGGGTATGGGTTGAACGCGGCAACATGCCGTATTCTGCCGTTACCCAGCCCTGGCCTTTGCCTCGCAAAAAAGGCGGTACGCTCTCGATCACACTGGCATTGCATAGCACGCGGGTATTGCCAGCCTCGATCAACACGGACCCTTCCGCATAGTTGGTGTAACTGCGTGTAACAGAAAGCGGACGAATCATATCGTGCTCCCGACCCGAAGGACGAGCAAAGTTTAGGTTGAGATCTGCGCTGGGCATAATATCCTCATCGATTATCAATAGTTACATTGTAGTGCGCCGTGCGCATAAAATGGTCATTTGCATCACTTATAATCGGATCAGTCATCCAGTCGCAATTTTGAATCTGCTGGAACGACGCATTACCCTGGACACCTAAACTTAATAATAGCGGACAACATATGATCCACAGCATGACGGCTTTCGGCAGTGCCCGTTCCGAATTTCTGCTTGGCAGCGTAAGCGTAGAACTCAAGGGCGTCAATAGCCGCTATCTTGATCTTGCCTTCAGAATCCCCGATGAATTGCGTCATGCAGAAACTGCGCTCAGAGAACTGCTTGGCAGCCATCTTAAGCGCGGCAAACTGGAAGTACGTGTCTCTTTTGCCCGATCCGGCAGCCTGCAACAGCGCGCCTTCGAGGTCGATCAATTGACGCTGATTAACGAGCGCTACCAGGCTGCGCTCAAAATTATTCCTGATTTGGCTGCCCCTGGCATGACCGACCTACTACACTGGCCTGCCCCGAACGAGTACAACGAGGATGACTCGCCGGCCATGTGGCTGAACCAATGCATGCAGGCGGGACGCAGCGCCCTGCAAGAGCTCATTCTTGCCCGCGCCAGGGAAGGCCAGCGCCTAGCCACGGCAATGCTCGAGGCTGCCCAAGAGATGAAAAAAGTGATCGGCACCATCGAGCAGCGACTGCCCGGGATTCTTGCCGAATACCGCAAGAAGCTGGCCGGGAAACTGACCGATACCCTGAATGCCGCTTGCCCCAACGGCTTTGAGCAAATCAGCGGCGCCGAGCTTTCCGCACGCATTGCAGCGGAATCGTCCCTGTTTTCCCTGCGCATTGATGTAGCAGAAGAACTCACGCGGCTGGACTCCCATCTGACCGAACTTCGTGTCATTCTGTCTTCCGGCAACTCCGAGTCTAGATCGGCGGCCAAGTCGCTCAGCTTGGGCAAACGCCTGGATTTCCTCTTCCAGGAAATGAACCGGGAAGTCAACACCCTGGGGTCCAAGTCAAGCTCCCTTGAAATCACGCAATCGGTCATTGACCTCAAACTGCTCATTGAGCAGTTGCGTGAGCAGGCACAGAATATCGAATAGGCAGCGCCTGCCGTAAGCGGACGGGTGCGGCTCGCTTGCTCAAGACGCTGGCTGCGCCTTGTCTACCCAGGGCAAATCGGGCGGCGTCAAGCGTTTCATATCCGTGTCCACCTTCCCGAATCGCGGGTCATGGGCGTTCCAGTCCTTTTGCGCCTGAATAATGTCGTTGCGCGCACCGACGAAATTCCACCAAATCTGAAAATCCGGAACATCAATCGGTGTGCCACCCAGCAGCAGCAGACGGGACTCGGCCGTGGTATCGATGCGCACGGTATTTTTGCCCGTGCCAAGAAAAGCCACTTCATTCAATTCAAATAGCTCATTGTTGATACTGGCCGGGGCGCCGGTAATCAAGAACAGGCCGTACTCGAATTCCGGATTCAGTGTCAGCTCAATACTGTCCTGCCCCAGCGCCTCTATGTCAACACAGACCAATGGCGTGAACTGGCGGGTAGGTGCGCGTCGCCCGGCAAATTCGCCCGTCAGCAACGTAAATCGCGTATTGGCCTGCATCCACTCCGGCAGTTCGGGATAATGTTCAAAGGCCGCAGCAATGGGCGTTTCCGACTGGGGCAAGGCAATCCACAACTGCACTGCATGCAGCACGTTAATACCCGGCGGCGTCTGTTCGGTATGCGCAATACCGTGACCGGCGGTCATCAGATTGATCTGCTTGCGGCGAATCAATTGCTCGTTGCCCAGGCTGTCCTTGTGCAGGACTTCCCCTTCAAGCATCCAGGTAAAGGTCTGAAGGTTGATATGTGGATGTTCACCCACCTGCATGCCCGGATTGCCTTCTTCAAAGCGAGCTGGACCGGCATGATCCAGAAAACACCAGGACCCGATCGTGCGCCGCTCACGGTTTGGCAGCGCGCGGGCAACGGGAATGCCGCCAACATCGGCAATACGCGGTTTGATTTTCTGAAGGGTCATGCCCTGCTCCTTGTTAGGTGAAATTGGCGTTTATACGCCGGGACAAGCCGGCGCCCTGCCATGCCCTGCACAACGCGCTGCCGCTTGCGTCTGGCGCACACATCAGCCGCGTCCGACAAAAGGCATTTTGGTGGCCATGATGGTCACAAACTGCACGTTGGTTTCTAATGGAAAATCACACATGGCCCGCACTGTCTGCGCAACATGCGCCACATCCATAACCGGTTCCACACGTGTCTCGCCGTTTGCCTGGATGATGCCCTTTTGCATACGCTGCGTCATGTCGGTGCCAGCGTTGCCGATATCTACCTGGCCGCAAGCAATATTGTAGGCCCGCCCGTCGAGTGACAGGGATTTTGTCAATCCTGTAACGGCGTGTTTTGTGGCGGTGTAGGCAATGCTCATGGGCCGCGGCGCATAGGCCGAAATTGAACCATTATTGATGATGCGACCACCTTGCGGATCCTGTTGGCGCATGACACGGAATGCTGCCTGGGCGCATAAAAACATGCCGGTCAGATTCACATCAACAATATCACGCCACTCCTGCACCGAGAACTCATCGACAGGAACCGGCGTACCACCCCGCCCCGCATTATTGAAAAGCGCGTCGACGCGTCCGTACTCACGCTGGGCCGTATCGAACAACCTGCGAACCTCCTGCTCGCTGGTCACATCCGTTGGCACCACCAAAGCCCGAGTTGCATCGGCCCCGGCCGCTGTGCGGGTCTTCTCAAGAGCATCGGCGCGCCTGCCGGCCAGCACAACGGCATAGCCGGTACCCAGCAGCTCAAGCGCCACTGCACGCCCGATACCGGATCCTGCTCCTGTGACCACGGCGACTTTAAGGGGGGGTGTATTCATTCTTGTTACTCCTTTGGAAACGGAACCGCTATGCTATCAGGTTTGAAATAATTCCTACAGGCACCAACTGCCTGTTTTTTTCATGCTGTTTCATGCCGCACTCAGTTTATGATGTGTGTGCTGACCAATCCAGCCCCATCACAATGACAAAAAACGTACCGGTTCAGGCAATTGCCGAAAAGTAGTGTTTTTTTTGCTATGATTTTCTTTTGCCGCCACCGTCATCATTATGCTTAAATTTCCCGGTAATGTCTTCATGATTATCGCACCCAGCGGTGCGGGCAAATCAAGTCTGGTCAATGCGTTGCTTGCGCAGGACAACAACATTTCCCTGTCCATATCATGCACCACGCGCGATCCGCGCCCCAGTGAGCAGGACGGTCGCGAGTATTATTTCACCACCAAGCAAGACTTTCTGCAATTGCGCGAAACCGACCAATTGCTTGAGTGGGCCGAAGTCCATGGCAATTTTTACGGCACGCCACGACCACCGATAGAAAAAGCCATTGCCCAAGGCAAGGACATTCTTCTAGAAATCGACTGGCAAGGCGCGCGCCAGGTCCGCCAGCATTTCCCGGGCGTAATGGGCATTTTCATCCTGCCACCGTCCATCGAGGTGCTGGAAACCCGGCTGGCTCAGCGCGGACAGGATTCGCCCAGCGTTATCACCCGCCGGATACTGGCGGCAGGAAGCGAGATTGCGCACGCTCCGGAGTGCGAATATGTTATTATCAATGAAGATTTTGCCACAGCCCTGAATGAATTACAGAAAATCGTTGCAGCCGCAAGGCTCCGATACCAGTCTCAGGCCGCCCGGCATGCCCAACTCTTCTCCCAGCTCGGGATTTCCGATTCCGTTCGATAATTTGACTTTACCTTTTTTGCTTACCCGCTAAGGACAACACCATGGCTCGTATTACTATCGATGATTGCATGATGCACATCCCCAACCGCTTCAACCTGACGCTGGCTGCGACCTACCGCGCCCGCGAACTGGCTCAGGGCCATGAACCGCGCGTCGATCCGGACAAGGACAAACCGACCGTGATCGCGCTGCGTGAAATTGCCAAAGGTCTGACCGGAGCGGAAATGCTGCGTAAAGTGCCTACCTGATTTCAGGCACAGGCAGGTCATATGGGACTCAAGGACGCATCTTCCTCGCTGTTGCACGCGCTGCGGGCCGGGTCCCCTTTCCGCCGACGAAACCGTAACGGCCACCGGCAGTCTGCGCAGGCTGCCACCTCTATTGCAAACGCATCGATACTGCAGGACGACGAGCAGCGCATTCCCCCGCAAGCCGTCCCCAACAGCGCCACGCGCCACGAACCGGCCATTGCATCGCTGGCACATTTGACCGAAATGCTGTCCGCCTACATGGACAGCAAGGAAATCGACAAGGTACGGGAAGCCTACCGCTTTGCCGATCAGGCGCATCTGGGCCAATTCCGATCATCCGGCGCACCGTATATTACTCACCCGATTGCGGTTACCGAAATCTGCGCCGGCTGGAAGCTGGACTCCAACGCCCTGATGGCTGCGCTGCTGCATGATGTTATCGAAGACCAGAACGTATCCAAGGCAGAGCTGGCCGAAAAATTCAATCCGGACGTGGCCAACCTGGTCGACGGCCTGACCAAACTGGAAAAACTCAATTTTGCCACCAAGGCAGAACAGCAGGCGGAAAGTTTTCGCAAAATGCTGTTGGCCATGGCCAAAGACGTTCGCGTCATTTTGATCAAACTGGCCGACCGGCTGCATAATATGCGCACGCTGGATGCGGTCGGCGCGGATAAACGCCGACGGGTGGCCAACGAGACCCTGGAAATCTATGCCCCCATTGCGCACCGGCTGGGCCTGAACGCATTGGTGCGGGAGTTACAGGATCTATGCTTTGAAGCCAGCAATCCGAATCGCTACAACGTATTGAAAAAGGCTGTGCTGGCCGCACGCGGCAATCGTCGCGAAGTACTCACCCGGATCGCCGAAAACATAACCTCTGCCATGCCTGCCAATGGCATCGAAGCGGAAATCAGCGGCCGGGAAAAATCGCTGTTCAGTATCTACAACAAGATGCGCGAGCAGAAGAAGTCTTTCTCCGAAGTGCTTGACATCTATGGCTTTCGAATCATCGTGCACACCCTGCAGGAATGCTATCTGACGTTGGGCACCATCCACCAGTTATACCGACCGGTGCCGGGCAAGTTCAAGGACTACATCGCCATTCCCAAAATCAACGGCTATCAGTCCCTGCATACCACGTTGGTCGGCCCCTATGGCACCCCCATCGAGTTTCAGATTCGTACGCGGGACATGGATCACATTGCCGAAAAAGGCGTCGCCTCGCACTGGATGTACAAGGAAGACGATATCTCGCTGAACGATCTGCAAAAGCAAACCCACCGCTGGCTGCAGTCGTTGCTGGATATCCAGAGCCAGACCGGAGATTCTGGTGAGTTTCTTGAACACGTCAAGGTTGATCTGTTCCCCGATGCTGTCTATGTACTGACACCGAAAGGAAAAATCGTCTCTCTGCCGCGCGGTGCTACGCCGATTGATTTTGCCTACGGCATCCATACCGATATTGGAAATCAGGCGGTCGCTGCAAAAATCAATGGCGAATTTGTCCCGTTGAAAACCGAAATCAAAAGCGGCGATACCATCGAAATTGTCACCTCCCCCGCTTCGGAACCCAACGTACAGTGGCTTAATCACGTGCGCACAGGCAAGGCACGCTCCGAAATCCGTCATTTCCTGAAAACCGTCAAATATGAAGACTCTATTCATTTTGGCGAAAAAATGCTCAAGCAGGCATTGCAGGAACTGAACATCCCTCTGCCCGATGCCGACAATGCCGAATGGGAAAAACTGGCGCGCAGTTCGGGCGCGTCCTCACGCGAAGAGATTCTGGCCGACATTGGGCTGGGTCGCAGGCTGGCCGCCGTGGTCGCCCGCCGCTTTGCAGTCGAAAACGCCATGCTCGCCACCAGTGCTGCAGTCATTGATGAAGTCTCCATTGCTCACGCCGGGATGATCTTCATTCAGGGTAACGAAGGTCAGGCCGTCCAGCTTTCGGGCTGCTGCAGCCCTATTCCCGGTGACAGCCTGGTCGCGCTGATCCGCCCGGGCCATGGGCTCGTCGTTCATACCGATGATTGCCCGACTGCGATGCGCCTGCGCTCCCGGGAACCGGACCGCTGGGTGCAAGTGTACTGGGATGAGGAAACCGCCTCTCACCTGCCGGTACGCATGGAAATCGTTATCCGTAACGAAAAAGGGGTGCTGGGCCGTATTGCCGCACAGATCTCTGCTGCCGACTCCAATATCCTGACAATGTCCATGAATGAAGATGCCCAGAATCTGGCCGTGGTGCACCTGACGATCCAGGTCCATGATCGCAAGCATCTGGCGCGGGTTTTCCGCATGGTCCGCCATGTCTCCCAGGTACAGAAAGTGGCACGGCTGAAAGTCAGACCAAATCAGGATCCGGTACTGTAGCGGCCAACCGGCCCGAGATCAGCGTAATTTTCCGGTCACAGCGCGCAGCCAGTTTCTGGTCATGTGTTACCAGTACCAATGTAGCGGCCTTTTCCCGATTCATCTCAAACATCAGATCCGCAATGCGCTGACCGGTTTCCGTATCCAGGCTGCCCGTCGGTTCATCAGCGAACAAGATTGCAGGGCTCACCACGAAAGCACGGGCCAAGGCCACACGTTGCTTTTCTCCCCCGGACAGTGTTTTGGGATAATGATGCATTCGTGAGGCCAGCCCAACCCGCTCAAGCATCTGCTGCGCGGCCTCCCGCGCCGGCTGCCCCTGCAATTCCAACGGCAGCATGACGTTTTCCAGCGCTGTAAGATTTGGCAGCAGCTGGAACGACTGAAACACAAATCCAATATTCTGGGCTCGCAGCACGGCGCGGGCATCTTCATCCATGTCAAAAATATTTCTGCCCATCAACCTTACCTGCCCCGAAGACGGGGTGTCCAGGCCAGCCAGAATACCCAGCAACGTCGATTTTCCTGATCCGGAACTGCCTGTAATGGCTAATGTCGCACTGTGTTCGAGCTCAAAGGAAATATCATCTAAAATATCCAGCGTACCAGTTGCCTCGGCAACGTGCTTTTTCAAGTGAGAAACTTCAATGACAACATCTGCGTCCATGATTCGTGTTCTGTCCATTCTGATAAGTCTGTGGGTGTTCGTCTGGCCGCAAGCGGCCAAAGCCCAGGAAAAACCGGTATCGGCCAACGCACCGGTTATTCTGGTCGTGGGTGACAGCCTGTCTGCCGAATATGGTATCAGACGCGGTGCCGGCTGGGTGCAGTGGCTGGCGGAGAATAAAAAAGAGGCGCTGGGCGATGCCCAACTGGTCAATGCCAGTATCAGCGGCGACACCACCGCAGGAGGCCGCAGCCGCCTGCCCGCCCTGCTGAAAAAACATCAGCCTGCCATCATGATACTGGAACTGGGCGCCAATGATGCGCTGCGAGGCCTCTCGCTTGAGGCCAGCCGTGACAACCTGCAAAGCATGATCGATAGCGCCAAAGCCCTCAAGACCGAAGTGGTCCTGATCGGCATGCAGATCCCGCCCAACTTCGGGCCTGATTATGCTCGCCAGTTTCAGCAGATGTTCGGTACGCTGGCAAAAGAAACGAGCACCTATCTGGTGCCCTTTCTGTTTGCCTCATTTGCCCTGCAAAGGGATATGTACCAGGATGACGGTATTCACCCCGCTGAACAGGCCCAGCCGCTGATGGCTCAGACGGTTTGGCCTGTTCTGGAAAAAGCGCTTACTGATTACCGGCAGCGTCGCTAATGACTCTCTCTGCCTCGGGATACACTTTGACGTCATGTGTCTGGCGAATCAGTCGGGTCACGCTCTGGGCCACTTGCGCGCCGGTACCGGCAATCATGGCCTGACGCAGATACTGGTCAAACATATTGCGTGCCTCGGCGGTCGGCTCGGTCACTTTCTCGATCTGGGCAATGGCATAGCCATTAGGCAGTTCAAAACCCACAAAGGCGGGCAGCTTGTCGGCAGGCGCGCTCATGATCGCATTGAGCATGGTAGGTGGCAGTTGCGACTGTGTCAGGCGGCTGATGGTGGTTTCCTTGCCAAAGCCAGTCAGCTCACCCGGTCCTTTTTCCTTGAGCATGGCCAGTTCCGCTGCGCCGTCTTCGGCTGCCTGCTGTTTGCCTTTTTCATCACGAATGCGATTAAGGACGATTTCACGGACGTCGTCCAGCGCAGGTACCGCCGCTGGAACATCCTTGGCCACACGCACGACCATCAGCTCGGATGGGGAAATCTCAATGACCCCGGAGTTCTTTTTCTGCTTGCGCACTTCGTCGGAAAACAGCGTTTCGCGAACCCGACCCGATTCAAAATAGGCGGCATCCTTGCTGTCAATCGCGGCATTATCACCCACCTGTTCTTTTGGCAGCAAAGTCGTCTGGCTTACACCGCCTACATGGCGAATGTCCAGCGCAAGCGCGTCGGCCAGCGGCTGCAGGGAGTCCCGTTCCGTGCTGGACAATTGGGTCAATCGGGTAGACAGGTCGGCAAATTTTTCAGAGGCCTGCTGCAACGCAATTTCTTTTTTCAGGCTTTCCTTCAGTTGCGCCAGCGGTTCGACCTGGCCAGGCTCGATATTGGCAATCTGCAGCACGTGCCAGGCATTGTCGATTTTGACCGGATCGGTAATGCCGGCGGCCTTTGGACCAAAAGCGGCATTGTCAAGGGGGGCAATATCGCCTTTGGCCAAGGTACCCAGGCTACCGCCCTGATTTTTTGAACCAGCATCGTCGGAATAGGTT
This sequence comes from Advenella sp., assembly GCF_052108595.1. Lineage (NCBI taxonomy): Bacteria > Pseudomonadati > Pseudomonadota > Betaproteobacteria > Burkholderiales > Alcaligenaceae > Advenella > Advenella sp. The sequence goes on along the minus strand of NZ_JBQEAU010000036.1, from coordinate 23,039 downwards.
TTTGCCAGTTCGGCAAAGGATTCAGGATTCTGCCTGGCCTTTTCGGCCACTTCAATCGCCTTGTCCTGAGCGGCTTTCTGGGCCGCTTCATCGGCACCGGCAGGAATCTGGATCTGGATATGGTTGATCTGGCGCCGCTCTTTTTTGGTGTATTTGGCGATGTTTGCCTTGTAATAGCTTTCAATATCGGTGTCGGAAATTTCGCCTACGGTGTTGAGGGCCACATCCTGGTTCAGGACGATGTAGTCCACGTCGACATACTCAGGCACCTGCAGCGACTGCTTGTTCTTTTCGTACCACTCGGCAATTTCCTGATCACTAACCTGCACCGACTGCTCGTAAGTCGCCGCTTCGAAGCTCTTGAGTCTGACGGTACGCTCCTGCGTCATGGCCGTCTGAAGCAGCGCCGCCGTTTGCGCAGGAATGCCTACCGTACTGGAAACCGGCTCGAGCAACTGCGCAAATGCCAGGCTCTGACGCACATACTGCTCATAATCGACGTCACGGATATTGCGCTCGGCCAGAAACTGGCTGTATTTCTGAAAAGAGTACTTGCCGTTGTCCTGAAAATCGGGCGTGCTGGCAATGGCCTGGCGCACCATATTGTCGGTCGCATTGAAATGCTGGTCCAGCATTTCCTGCTGCAGCACCTGATTGTCCACCAGTTGGTCAAGCCAGGCCTGACGATTGGCCGGCGTATCGACGGCATTGATGTTGAAGTTGCTGCCATTTTGCTCGCGCAACTGGTTCAGACGCTCGCGCCAGGACTGGTCAAACTGCGCCTGGGTAATCTCGTTTTTCCGGACCGAAGCCAGTTTCACGTCATTATTGGTAAACGACTGGTAGTCGGCAACACCTAAAAAGACGAAAGAAGGCACGACCAGAACGAACAGTACAACGAGCAATAAACGTTTATGCGTGCGAAAGGATTCTAGCATTGTGTTCCCGACCAAAATGAATGTCTGATGCGAAAGCGAAACGCCGCCTGATGGCAAAGCGATTCAGAATAACCGCTTATTTTAAGCGCTTTTTCAATTAAAATAAAACTTTAGCATCAATTCAGGCAATTGGCTGGCATGAGGCTGCAGCATGTGCTGCGCCAGCCGGCGTGCGACAATGCCTGCTATTGCCCTTATTTTTCGACCCCTGGTGCCCGCATGTCCTCAAAATCCCCTGTATCCTGGCCGTACCCCGCCGTTATCGCACATCGTGGCGGCGGCTGCATTGCCCCTGAAAACACGCTTGCCGGCCTGCGCTGCGGCTACGACCATGGCTTTATCATGTCGGAGTTTGACGTCAAGCTCAGCGGCGACGACGTCTTGATTGTGCTGCACGACGACACAGTGGATCGCACCTCTGACGGCACAGGTGCGGCAGCCGGCATGCCATTCAAAGCGCTGGGCCAGTTGGATATGGGCAGTTGGCATTCGGCCTGGTACGCAGGGGAGCCATTGCCGGCCTTCAGCCAGTTTGCCCGCTTCATTTTGGAAAACAGCCTGCTTTGCAATATCGAAATCAAACCATGTCCTGGCCGTGAAGCACAAACCGGCGCCGCAGTGGCCCAGGCCGTGACGCAATGGTGGGCAAATGGCGGCGTCGCCCCGCTGGTTTCGTCCTTTTCACGCGAGGCGCTGGCTGCCTTTGCACGCGAGGCCGCCGATGTGCCACGGGCTTTCCTGATCGACACCCTGCCCGAAGATTTTGAAAGCACGCTCGAATCGCTGGGCTGCCATGCCATCAATCTGAACCAGAAATATCTGGACGAACCTACGATCGCTCGGATCCACGCCGCCGGCTACAAAGTATGCGCCTATACGGTCAATGATTACCGTCGGGCCAAACAGCTGCTGGCCTGGGGCTGCGATGCCATTTTCACGGACGAGCTCGTCCGCATTCCTGCCGATCTCGGCGCCTATTAAAGTACTGCCACATGTTCAGTTACCGTCACGCATTTCACGCCGGCAATCATGCCGACGTGCTCAAACACGCAGTCCTGTTGCATATTCTCGATTATTACAATCGCAAGGACGCGCCCTACTGGGTCATTGACACCCATGCCGGTGCCGGCGTCTATGATCTGACCGATGCCTGGGCGGAGAAAACCGCCGAATTTCGCGACGGCATCGAGCGGCTGTGGCACCTGCCCCAGTTGCCCGCGCTGCTGGCCGACTACGTCGACCATGTGCGACAGCTCAATGATCAGGGTGGCCTGAGCGTCTATCCTGGCTCGCCATGGATCGCATTGCAGTTGATGCGCCCTGTGGACAGGCTGCGCCTGTTCGAACTGCATCCTACCGAAATCACGCATCTGGATGAAAATATACAGATGCAATCGCGGGATGTGGCAAGACAGGTCAGCGTCTTTGAGAAAGACGGGTTTACCGGCCTGCTCTCGCAACTGCCACCTGCCCCACGACGCGGCATTATCCTGATTGATCCGTCCTACGAAGACAAGAATGACTACCGCCATACCCTGACAGCCATCAGGGAAGGTCTGAAAAAATTTGCGACCGGCTGCTTTGCGGTCTGGTACCCGCTGGTGCGGCGTAAAGAAGTGCACGATATGCAAAAGCAGCTGGAAAAGATCAGCGACGCCAGTTGGGTGCACGTTCGCCTGGCGGTAAAAAGGCCGCCGGAAAACGGCTATGGCCTGTATGGCAGCGCCATGTTTGTTGTCAATCCACCATATACCCTGGTGACAGCACTGCGCCAAGCCATGCCCGTGCTGGAAAAACAGCTGGCACAGGACGATCAGGCGCAGTGTTCACTCACTCATCAGGATAAATAATTTCCAGCACTTCCAGTTGTTTGACGCCTGAAGGCGTGCGCAACGTGACCGTGTCGCCTTCCTGGGCCTTGAGCAGCGCCCGGGCGACCGGCGAAATCCAGCTGATTTTCCCCTGCAGGGGCTCGGCTTCGTCAACGCCTACAATGGTGATACGAAACTCTTGGCCCAGTTCATCGCAATAGAGCACCTGGGCGCCAAAAAACACTCGGTCGCGATCAGGCTGCTTGCCGGGATCCACCACCTCGGCAATCTCCAGCCGTTTGGTCAGAAAGCGGATCCGGCGATCAATTTCGCGCAATCGTTTCTTCCCATAGAGATAATCGCCGTTTTCAGAGCGATCCCCGTTTGAAGCGGCCCATGACACAATCTGGACCACTTCGGGCCGCTCTTCATTCATCAGATGCGTCAATTCATCGCGCAGCATCGTGTAGCCACCACGCGTCATGTAATTGCGGGTGCCTGGCGGCAGGGAAACGGCCTCGGGACTCTGATCGTCCTCGTCGTCGTCTTCCTTTTCCTTGACAAATGCTTTATTCATAATTTCAGTTGAATGCTTTCCAGACGGGAACAAGGTCGCTTGGCATGGGGGGCAATCTGCCCAGGTCCATGCGGCTTTCCTTGGGACTATGAAAATCTGATCCGCAGGACGCCAGAAAACCATACTGGCGTGCCACATTGGCGTACTGGTGGTACTGATCGGGCGTGTGTGAACCGGTGACTACTTCGATCCCCTTGCCTCCCATCAGTTTGAACGTGCGAAACAGCGTCGTAAACTCCCGGCGTGAATATTTGTAGCGACCAGGATGTGCGATGACCGCGATGCCACCGGCGTCATGGATCCAGTTGAGCGCCTCATCCAGCCCGGCCCATTGGCCGGCTACATAGGCGGGCTTGCCATCGGCCAGGTAGCGATCGAATACATCCTGCATACTTTTGCAATATCCCTGCTCAACCAGATAGCGTGCGAAATGGGTTCGGCTCAGCAAGTTCGGGTTACCGGCATAACTGAGGGCGCCCTCATAGGTTCCGGCAATCCCCAGTTCAGCCAGCTTGTCTGCCATCAGATGGGCACGCGTCTCGCGATCTCGCCGAATCTGTTCAAGCCCCTGGTTGAGCCGTCTGTTTTCAATATCGATATTGAGTCCTACCACATGCAAGGTGTGCTCGGCCCAGCTCACCGAGATTTCAATGCCCGAAACGAACTGCATGCCCAGCGACCGGGCCGCTTCCCTGGCTTGCGGGATTCCGCGGATTTCATCGTGATCAGTCAAACTCCACAGGGTCACGCCATTGGCGTGCGCGCGCGCTGCTACCTCGACAGGCGCCAATACGCCGTCCGATGCGGTAGAGTGGCAGTGTAAATCTGCCTTGAATGCGAGCGACTCTGTCATGGTCCTTCCTGTAATGCCGATTGATGTTCTATGTGGTCCAGCAACCCATATAAACTGAGTTGTCCAAGCCCGGGGATTGCGCACGAGCGCTCAAGAGAGGCGCTCTGCAAAAACGCCTGCATAAAAAAGCTGTCATCCTGCTGATATTTTACGCCCTCTGCCCTGCAAAGACATCTCCCGGGCGGTTTTATGGCGCGAAGCTGCCTTCGTCGCGGCTCAGGACAGCAGGAACTGGCGCACGGCCTGCACCTGTGACTGCGGCAATAATGAAGGCGCATGGCCTGTTTCGGGGATTTCGATCATTTGCAGGTGCTTATTGCGCGCCTGCATTTGTTCCGCTGTCGTTTTGCTTAACAAATCGGAACGCTCGCCTCGGATCAGCAGAATCGGGCATTGCAACGACTCAAAGGCCCGCCACAGCATGGCTTCACCGGCTTTGAGCATTTTTTCGTCTTTCAGGCCTGCAAAGGCCTGGGCGATCGCCAGGTCATAATGCTGGGTCCAGAACTGGCCTTTTTGCACCATGGCCGCCTTGGTAAACGTCACCCATTGCTCATCGCTTAGCGGACCGAAAGCGGCCGCATTGGTTTTCATATGGTTGACCGCATCCTCAAAGGCGTCAAATTGCAGAGGAAGGCCAACATAGCCGGCAATCCGCTCGATAGAGGCCAGCTCGATCGCCGGCCCGACATCGTTCAGGATCAGCTTGCCCAGGGACAGCCCGGTGGTCTTGGGCAACGCACTGTCGCCCGCCGCTGCGATGGCTGCGTGCTTGGCGCCGACCACGGCGGAAAAAGCCAATGCGATCAGGCCCCCCATGGACGTGCCCAGCCAGTCGAGCGATTGCGGCTGCAATCTTGCCAGCAACGTGGTGATATCCGAAACATACTGAGGCACGACATAGCTGGCAGGGTTGGTAAGGAAATCGGATGCGCCGCGTCCGGCGATATCCGGGCAGACGACACGGTACTCTTTGGACATGGCCCTGGCCACTTCATCAAAGTCATTGCCATTGCGCGACAATCCATGCACACACAACAGCACCCGTCCGTTGGTCGGATCTCCCCACTCCCGATAGGCCATGCGATGAATACCGGCAGGACTCATGCAGTTGACGAAATTCAAACGGGGCGATTGCATAAAAACTCCTTGAACGGAATGGCGTTAAACGGGATGCAAAACAGCATATCCTGGGGTGTGAACGCATAGGCTCAAAAGCATCGCAACAGAAAAAACGTGTCGCGGGCATGCAGGTCCCCGGGCCTGATTATCATAAGCTAAAAGCCATCCCAATAGCGCTGCCGCGATGCCCTTGCGCAATTTACCCATAAACCATTGGCGCCGGATCGGATCTGAATCGCGCCAGCAGCAATGGTATCCAGATACAGCTGCGCGGCATTGCGCCAACGCGTCGCCACGTCGCTGGCCGGATGTCCGTAACGATTCAGATAACCCGCCTGGGCAAAGGCAAGGATCGGTTGCATGGCCTGGACCAACGCCATCGACGATGAACTTGCAGAGCCATGGTGCGGCGCCATAATCACATCAGTCGCGGGAATTGGCGAAGGCGCCTGCAGCAACCGGGCTTCAACAGCAGCGCCGATATCACCAGTCAATAACGCAGAATGATGCCTGCCCTGTATCCGCAAAACACAACTGTGGTCATTATCCGCCTTGGCGGGCATCCCCTTGATTTCGGAAGGATGATAGAAACGAAATTGAACGCCATCGTATTCAAAGCTCACATCGCGCCGACAATAATCAAAGGTCGCTTGCGGGTTTTTCACAAGCAAATTCCGCTGCAGGGCATCCTGTTCGCGTTCCAGGTAATGATTAAGCGCAAATGAGGCATAGGCGTGCTTCACATTAACCTGCTGCAGCACGCTGCCCGCTCCTCCGGCGTGATCAATATCGGAATGGGAAATGATCAGCTCGTCCAGCGCATCAATGCCCACGGCCCGCAGATAAGGAACGACAACCTGGCTGCCGCTATCGCTATTGGCACTGCTGCGCACGCCCGTATCAAAAAGCAGGTGATGCTGCTGCGTACTGACCAGCACGGCAGCACCCTGCCCGACATCCAGCACGGTCATGAACCAGTCTCCCGCCAATGGTCGGGGCGGCCGAAAAAACAGCACAGGAATCAGCAATACCAACCCCAGCGCACGCCCAGGAATGCCTTTGGGCAGAACGAACACAAACAGCCCGAGCATACCCAGTGCAATCCAGTGGCTGGGTACGGCAGGAAAATCGGGCGTCGCCCATTCGATGCCTGCTAACCCATGTGCCGCAACTAAAACAGTCTCCAGCAGCCAATGCACGCCATCGGCCAGCCAGACGGCTGCCGATGGCCACAAGCCGGTTGCACACAGTACGGCCAGCAACAGCGCCAGCGGCGTAACCAGTCCGCCGATCACCGGGATGGCAAAGGCATTGACCAGCGGCGAAACAAAAGCATATTGTTGAAACAGGCCTATGAGCAACGGCGCCAGGGCAACGCTCATGAACAGCTGCATTTTGGCAGCGTCCCACAGCCGCTGCAAACCACTGACCACCAGAGCTGGCGTTGCCGACACGTGTTGCTTGCTACGGGATCCCCACAACATGAGACTGGCAATAGCGGCAAAGGACAGGCAGAATCCGATAGACAGCACAGCCCACGGATCCAGCACGAGTATGCACAAGGCCGCGAGGGCAAGCAGGGTTACACTTTTTATACGGGCACGCCAGACGACAGACAGCCAGAATATTGCAAGCATCATAAAGGTGCGCTGCGCCGGGACGCCCCACCCTGCCAGCACCGAATAGGTCGCAGCGACCAGCAAGCCCGCGCTGGCGGCCACGATCTGGGCCGGCCTGCGTTCAGCCAGTTGCTTGCCTTGCAGACGCAGCCGTCGCCACAATCGAAACACGCCCAGGCTGCCCAGTGCAGCGAGCATCGTAATATGCGAGCCGCTGATAGATACCAGATGTGTGATGCCAGTGAGATTGAAGACTTGCCAGTCGTCGTTGCTGATGCCGTTCTGGTCTCCCATGACAAGCGCAATAATCACAGGGCCATAGCGCTTGCCTTGCAAAACCTGGTCCAATGCACGGCGCAGGGAAAACCGGGCCCGTTCAATACAGGGTCCCCATGCGCCACAGACTTCGTCACGCAGCAGGCGCCCCGAACCGATGACCGTACCGCTGGCGCGTACACCCGCAGCAAACAGGAAGGCATCGTAATCGAAGCCATGAAAATTGCGTAATCCATGATTGTGTTTGAGCTTTACCGTCATTTGCCATAGTTGCCCGGGGCGAAGATCGGGCAAGCCTGCCGCCGGCCGTTGCGGTGGCGTAAACGGTCCGGTACGCGCGCCGGTATACCAGCGCAGCAGTACCCTTTCGGGCACGCGCTGCGCAAGCGCACCCGCGACAATGCGCGCCTCGAATGCCCACCCATTGATCAGATCTCGGGGCAACCCAGTCACTTGCACCTGCACCGATAGCGGACGATTTTCCAGTCGCCGATCAAGGCTGTCTGCCAGGCGCCAATGCGCCCGCCAGACCGAATACAACATGCCGCTGAGCACGCACAGACCAAGCACACTCAATGGTAGCGCGACGCGGATGAGGATTGGCATGAAACGGCAAAGGCGTATATCTTTATTGCTATCGGTGCGGTTATCTATGCAGCTATCGGTATGGTGCCTTGCGTTGCCCTGTGTTGCCCGGTTTGCTGCGCTTACCCGCTGCAATAGCGAGACTTGTGGCGGTCGAAATCCCTTTGACGACACCCGCGATGAAGCCTTCAACGACCAACAGATGCACAGGCAGGCCAGCCATACGGGGATCAGCACACGCACAGAAGGCAGCACCGGGCACCATTGCACAATGGCAATGCCCAACGAGAAGCAGAAAATCCAGACGAACGCAGGTAAATGCAAGCGGTGTGCAACCGGCTCGGGAGCGCTTGCCGGTAACGTGCCGCGCGCAGGCGAACATTGCGTCGCGCACTCAAGAGGTGAACGGTGAAAAACAGAAAGCGTAGCGCGCGCGTGCATAAGGCCGGGTCAGGATCAACAATCTTGCTGCTGTCATTGTTCAACGGCCCGAGCTGCACAGCAAGATGTTCGTGACTGATTTATCAATCAGGCCATACAACAAGCGCCACCAAGAATGGACTGCGTACCGTCCGCCCCATCATGGAGCAGTTTGGCCTTTGCGATTGCCGCGTACCATGAGGTATAGCCGCAGGCTGCAGACTGTACGACGCCCAAATTTGCCATGCCTGCCTGGTTCGCGCCTCAGGACGCTGCCAAGCGCGGCAGAACCTGCAAAGATGTTGCGCCAGTAGCCTGGGCAATCTCGTCGACCGACTGGTCGCGCAATTGAGCCAGCACCTGGGCGATGGCCGGAATCTGCTCTGGTGTATTGCGGGGATGATCCTCATGCAGCCAGGCCGGGGGAATATCCGGAGCGTCGGTTTCCAGCACAATATTTGCCAGGGAAACGCGGCTGGCCAGCCGACGGATCTGATGCGCACGGGTAAACGTCATTGCGCCACCGAAGCCTAAAGCAAATCCCAGGCCAACAAAATGATCAGCCTGCTGATCGCTGCCATTGAAAGCATGGGCAATACCACCGACGCCCGGGTAGCGACGCAGGTACTTCAAAATGATATCCTGAGAACGACGCACATGCAGCAGCACGGGCAAATCATACGCGCTCGCCAGTTTGAGCTGCTGCTGGTAGAAAAACTCCTGGCGTTCGCGCGGCGGCCCCTGGGCAATATCCTTCACGAAAAAATCCAGGCCAATTTCGCCGATGGCGACAAATCGCGGATCAGCCAGAGACCGCTCTACTTCCTGCGCCAAAATCTCCAGATCATCCTCGGCCGCATGTGCAACGAATAAAGGGTGAATGCCAAGCGCATAATAGCCACCGGCAAAAGAGTGAGCCAGTTGCCGAACCGTGGAAAAATTACTGCGCCCGATGGCGGGAATGACGATCTGCCTGACTCCGGCGTGTTCAGCACGCGCAATAACAGCATTGCGATCGTCATTGAATTCGGATGCGTCGAGATGACAATGTGTATCTATGAACATGACCTCTCCTTCGCGCGGCAGCGCGTTGCGTGTGATTATGTCGCCTGCAACACGCCCCGTTCCATCAGTAGTTGCCGGTCGGCCAGCGACGCCAGTTTGGCATCGTGGGTCACAATCACAAACGCCGTTTTGAATTCCGTGTTCATTTGCTTGAGCAAAGCAAACATGCTGGCCGCCGTTTCACGATCCAGGTTCCCTGTAGGTTCATCGGCCAGCACGCACACTGGTCGCGTCACCAGGGCTCGCGCCAATGCCACACGCTGACGCTCACCGCCCGACAGTTGTCCTGGCGTATGATGGATCCGCTCTTTCAGGCCTACACGTTCAAGTACAGCCTCGGCCTGGGAACGCGCCTGCTTGCGATCCATCCGTCGCACGATCAATGGCATGGCCACATTATCCAGCGCATTGAATTCATTGAGCAGATGATGAAACTGATAGACAAACCCTAGGCTCTCATTGCGAATACGACTGATGGCCTTTTCAGGCAGCGCATGGGTCTGCTGTCCATTGATCAGAATCTGGCCTGAGGTAGGCTTGTCTAACAGACCCAGCATATGTAGCAAGGTACTTTTTCCCGAGCCAGATGCGCCGATAATCGCAACCATTTCGCCGGCAGAAACCTGCAGCGATACGCCTTTCAGAATATCCAGGCGCGCGTCTCCGTCCTCGTAGTATTTGACCACATCGCGCGTTTCCAGGGCATAAGAATCCTGTTGCGTGGCGGTATTTTCCGGCTTAATCATGACGCAGCACCTCTGCAGGTTGCAGGCGGGAAGCCCGCCAGCTTGGGTAAATAGTAGCCAGCAACGACAGCACCAGCGACGTGATGCCGATCAGGCCGATGTCGTCCACTTCGGGGTGCGATGGCAGCGTACTAACGAAGTAAATGCTGGGATCCAGGAAATGGATGCCGAACAGCCGCTCAATGAAAGGAATCACCACATCGATATTGTAGGCAACCAGACAGCCGCACAATACGCCCAGGAAGGTTCCGATAAAGCCGATCAACGAACCCTGCACCAGAAAAATCTTGCCGATCTGAAAGGGGCTGACGCCCAGCGTGCGCAAAATCGCAATATCCGACTGCTTGTCCTTGACCGCCATCACCAGCGACGATAGCAGGTTGAATGCAGCGACCGCGACAATCAGAACCAGGATCAGGAACATCATGCGCTTTTCGGTTTTGACTGCAGCAAACCAGGTTCGGTTATCCATGGTCCAGTCACGCGCCACCACCCCTGGCGGCAATGAGTTGGTCAATTGCGTAGCCACTTCGGGCGCACCGATCATGTCATGAATTTTCAGCCGAACCCCTGCTGACCCAACATCACGAAACAGCACGGCCGCATCTTTTACTGCAATAAAGGCCATATTGGAATCATATTCGTAATGGCCGGACGAGAAAATACCGGATACGGTGAACTGACGCATGCGGGGCGAAAAGCCCGACGGATTGATTGAACCCTGGGGTGTCATCAGCAACAGCGTGTCGCCGACCGTCACGCCCATATACTGGGCCAGGTTGCTGCCGATCACCAATTTGAAACTGCCAGGCTCAAGGCTGTCGAGCGAGCCGTTGATCATTTGCTGCGGTAATTCCGAAACGTTGCCTTCGTTTTTCGGATCAATGCCGCGTATCTCCACGCCTTTGAGTACATCGCCCCGCGCCAGCATGCCGCCCGCTGCAACAAAGGCCGAGGCGCCCTCTACTTGCGGATTCTGCTTGGCCTGCTCAGCCAGCTTCTGCCAGTTATCCGTGACCGCAACCGGATCTTCATTGGGAACGACCAGCTGGATATGAGGCAGCACCGACAACATGCGATCGCGCACATCAACCTGGAAACCATTCATGACCGACAGCACGATAATCAGCGCAGCAACGCCCAATGCAATCCCGACCATGGAGGTGCCTGCGATAAAAGAGACAAACCGGTCGCCTTTTCTGCCGCGCCCACGCGTGCGTGTCAGGCCGGCGTACCGGGCACCAATCCATAATTCAAAAGGTATTTTCACGTATATTGTTCTTTACAAAGATCAGCATTCCAGCATGGAACAACTGAATTAAAAGAAAATTTCATTTATCTATCATGCGGTTACCGGATAACCGGCGGATCCGGCCATAAACGGCGGGCGCAACAAATAGGGAACAAGCCCCCGATGATATCTGAAAACCCGTATGGCTGACAGGCAAGCCCAGACTCCTCTATAAGATTGTATTTCAGTGTATTTTGTTCCGTTCAATTTGCATTCCCATACCGACACCCATTACCCTGCACTACGGACTCAGCTCCCGGCAGTGCCGGTCGCAGCTCTGGCCAGTACACTGGCGAGCGCGGTTCGTGCCGTCACAGCACGTCTATATATCAGGGAATGTCGGATAATCTATCAGGGAATGTCGGATAATCGGTGATCGCCATTGTGCTGACCGAACCTAACCGGTGGCCCAAAAAACAAGGTGCCGGCAAACCCGCAATATTGCAAAAATGAAGCAATGGGTGCGTTAGCGCACCCTGCCTTTGCACTGGATTCAGCCCTTTTGCCTGCGCCCATTGCCGGGCTGGTCGCGCAAGTTTCGCTACAGCAGTAAATTGTGCTACGACGTCTGCCTTGTGGATCCATGGAACGCGGTCATCACATAACACGCGCTTTGTCCACCACCAGCCCGTTGTTCGGCGACCGCAACATTCGAAAAAAGCGCTGCCATAGCTACTGATTGGAAAATGACTATCGAAATAATGCGCAGAAAAAAATCCGCCGTCCCTGACCGCTGTCATGCCGACGCCGCTGCATCAATGGCACACATGGCGTCCTATCTGATTGAAAAATCTGCAGAATGATCAGCGTGATTCGCAAAAAAAAAAGATATAACAGGCGCCGGGCCCAGGATAAAAATATACCTACTTGGGCAGAACGAATTCAACGCGCCGGTTTTTCGCTCTTCCTGACGGGTTGTCCTTGCCGTTGATTTCATTTTCAGCCATGGGCTCGGCTTCTCCACGCCCCTGCGACCTTATCCGAGATTGCGCCACCCCTTCCCGGACAAGAAACGCCGCCACCGATTGTGCGCGAGTCTTAGACAGTTTCCGATTGTAGGCGTCTGTTCCCCTGGCATCCGTATGCCCGATCACTTTCACCACCTTCACCTGGCTATCACGGATGATGGTGCTGATATCCTTCAATGTTGCCTGAGCCTTTGGCGACAAATTCGCGCTATCGAAAGCAAACAGAATATCACTGGCAACAGAAAGAATGGTGCCGCCATCGGCCTTGCGCACGGAGATGCGGCCATTTTCTTCGATAAGCTTTTTCGCACTCTCGGACAGCTCGCTGGCTGCCGCATTCAAATCCGATGAAGCTACCTGTAAATCAGAGGAAGTGGCCTGCAAATCAAGTACCTGAGGTACCAGGTCCAGAACGTACTGGTCAGGGTCATAATCATTTTGCGCGATCGCCATGCCTGACAGCCCCAGCGCCAGCAGCAACCAGGATAACCGCGCCATACGGATAAGATAACCGCGCTGCATTGGCTCATTCATCCGTGGTTGTGAACGGGCCAAGCGGCTCGATATTCGGCAGAAATAACATCAGGCTTTCACCTGCGGGCGGCGCGGGAAACGTGCCGTACCAGATGCCGCGCAATTTCCCCTTGCCGGCCAATACCAGTTTTTCGGGAGCCAATGGCTTGCCTGCGGAGTCTTTCAATAAAAGGTACTTTTTATCTCCAGCCAGAAGGTAAAAGTCGTTTTCGTACGCCGATTTGTCCAGACGGGAATACAGTACACTGATCTTGTTTATTTCCGGGTCCGTTTCTATGAAACGCACTTTGACCGTCACGCGATTACCCGTTTTTACGACTGAAGTCAGCTCTGCCGATGCGCCGCCATCGGCCACCAGACCGCTTGCCAGAGAACTTTGCTGGGCGTCTGCCGCTGCCGTCTGTGAAAAAGAAGATAACGGAAGCATGGCAGCAATAAGCAAAGACAGCGAAGTAACGGTAGTGCGAAGTTTCATCTGATTTTAGTCCTGGTTGGTCAGTCTGGTGGATTAGGGTATCGGGATATTTCCAGCATGAAAGGTAAGCGGCAAGAACTCGCCACTACCAATATGCCGATTATATTGACGCGACTATTTCCCTATATCGTTAAGGCAACAGAGTGACAATTATTACATTTGTATACAGCCCACCAGGGCGACTCATGCAAGCGCGTTCACCTTGCTCTGGGTGCCTATTTCGCTGAATACGTCGCGAGTACGGCGCTACGTTGCCAATCATCATTTTCATTAGCATCCCAGGCGCCTGTGGGCTGTGCATCAGGTGCAGCACGATCAACAGACCCATGGAGCGTATGGCCGTTTCACGGCTCGCCCCTGCCGGGTATGGCTCTGAAGCCGGCTGCTGTCCGGACACAGCAAAAAGACGGCGCCAATGACAGTTGTCATGGGCGCCATCCTGGTCACATATATTTGATAAAAAATGCAATGGCCGGGCTATAATTGCGGGCATACAACTATTTTGCGCAAAGGTTTACTTTGAAGATACCTGCCCTGGCCTTTACCGTCACCGATTGGGACAAAATACCGGCTACCGAACATTCGGGAGAGCAAGGCAAGGCATTATGGCGTACGCTCAATATCGGCGACGTTCGCGTGCGGATGGTTCAATACACGCCAGGCTATCTGGCAGATCATTGGTGCGATCGCGGGCATATTCTGTATGTGCTGGAAGGCGAGCTGGAATCACAACTGAAAGACGGCCGCACATTCACACTCACAGCGGGCATGAGCTATCAGGTCTCTGATTTCGGCGATGCAGCCCATCGTTCTTTCACACGCACCGGCGTCAAACTGTTTATTGTGGACTGACAGTATAAAAACACGATCATCAATCGCGCATCAGATCAGCGTTCCTGTCCACTTCTTTTATAGTCTCATCACAAAAGGCACTGGACGTCCAGAGCAGGTGACCGGTTCATGGCGACATCCCCGTATCACAACGGGCCGTAGTATCATTACGGAATACTATTACTTAACCGCCAACCGTCATGGCGCAACAACACAGATCGCTCAGGTCACTTTGCCCTGGTCGATCAAACCGGGAACGAACCGATAGCGTGGCTTGAACGTTGTCACCCTTCTTTGAGTGCTTCGTCAAAATCCCCTTGAGGCAGATCCGGCAGCTTGGTCCATTCGGACCATTTGTCACTTGATGAAGAAGTGTTTTGCCTGTTCGATTGCCAGATCGAACCGTCATTGGCCACAGTGATTAACACGACGCCACCTGCGTTTAGCGGTGCTGTGGCGATTTGCATGGCTTTTCTGTTCATGGCGTACCCATTTGATAGTTGACTAACCATTATGCCCCTGTGAGCCCGGATTAATGCCATAAACCCTGTGAAAGCAAAAACGGTTCTTCATAAAAGGCCAATACCTGACCCAAGAAGGCAAATGATAGGTAAGATCTCTAGCTTATCTAAATGAGGACAACCAATGAGTATCGATAGTGTATTAATTATTGCAGGTATAGCTGCATTCCTCATTTTTAATTATTTTTTCCGTTCAAACAACAATACCGAAGAGCAGATCTGGAAACTGATTTCCCGGGATCGTATCTGTCGCGATGCCCAGGTTGACCAGAAAGATCTGAAGATATCGGTCACCAGCTACTACGAAGTGGGTGCGAGCAAGAGCCGCCTTCCGGCGCAAAGCCAATACAATTTCAAGGTATCCTGCAAAATGCCGAGCTCAGGCAGCAGGCGCAGAAAATGGGTGCCGGTTGGCAACGGATACAGCGTTAACATCACCTCCGACGCCGAGTTGATCGAAGATAGTATCATCCAGGATATCAAGCGCGCACAGGATGAACGCACAGGATAAGTTCATGCGGCCCGGGAAAGAGCCGTGCAAACCAGAACGTGCCTGCCTGACCGCCCGCTTGCCCGCCTGACGACCCTATAGTGTTAAAGCGTCTTTCCCCATCAGTTGTCCGATGCCTGGCCGCACTATCGTGGCAACGCTTGCCCGCGTTGTCCGCAGGCCACGCTGTTATTTACAGCCAAAACGCAACACCGGACATTGCCGGTACCCAGGAGCATGCCCGTCGCCGTCCTGTTGCAGATACGCTTGCTGCCGAGACTTAGCCGTTATAATCCCCTGATCGGTCACTTAAATTGAAGCCATCTGAGCGCGCTGCACGCCTTCCTGCACAAAGGTCCCGCACCGGGACCGCGATGCACCCGCAATGAATGGCGCCTCATGCGAATCCATGTCCCAAACTCTTTCATTTTCAATATTTCTCAATAAACCAGAATCCCTGGCACTGCATAGAACCTGGGTTTTGAATATGCGCACCTGTCCAGCATGAAACTAATCATTCCCGGGGCGCTGCCCCCGCATTCCGTGGCAGCGGAAACCGCCATCCATTTGGAAAAAACCGCGCCGCTACTGCGACGCTTGTTCGAATACGCCACCCCGCATATTCACCTGGCCGATCCAGACCAGACAGGCTGCACGCCTTACGAAGCCTGGCTGGTGCAGCATTATCAATTTACGCCCACGCCTGGCCAGGCACCCTGTGCCGCCCTGGCACCAATGCTGGTGCCGCAAGCGCAGAGCGCTGAACCCGTCTGGCTGTTTCAGCTTGCACACTTTGGCCTGAGCAACAGCGGCGCGCACATGCTGACCGCGAGCGACATTGCTGTGACAGAGCAGGAAAGCATGGCGCTTTATGAAAGTGCGGCTGATATATTGACCGATACCCCGATTACCTGGACCGGCCACACCGCTGAAGGCTGGACAGTGGCCGTACCGGACGGTTTCAGTTTGCCGTCACGCAGCCCGACGCTGATTGCCAGCGCCGATCTGGCACACGTCTGGCCCCAGGAGGATGCCTTCAAACCCTTGCGCCGCCTGCTCAGTGAACTGCAAATTGCGTGGCATCATCACCCCGTGAATGAGACGCGACGCGACAGGCAAATGCCGTTGATCAATGGCGGCTGGCTGTTTGGCGGCGCCGCGCCGGCGCAATTGGCCGCACCATCAATGACAATGCCGATCGTGATACGCGACCTGGAAGCGCCTCATCGCCAGCGCCAATGGGGCCACTGGCTGGCGCTGTTGCCGGCAGTGGAGCGCACACTTACACTTGAACTGGCGGCAGCCCTCAAAACCCAATCTGGGGGCAACCCTGTTACCATGCCAGTCAGCCTGATCCTGACCGGCGACGACCGATGGGTCAGGCTTACCCTGGAACCTACACCGGCGCTGCTCAAGTGGCTGCCCGGTCAACGCAAGCAATGGAAGCAATGGTGGTCTCAGTAAAAATCACAGCCCGTCTGGTGAATCCGGACTATGAAAAACAATTGCAGGAAAGTGGCATTCACACGCTGCTGGCCCGTCTGTGGGCCGCGCGCGGCGTGGCCTCGTCCGAGCAAACGCGCCTGTCCTGGAGCGACCTGATCAACCCGTCTGAACTCAATCAGGCCGACAAGGCTGCGGCCATTCTTGCCGATGCCATCGCCGCCAAGAAAAAACTGCTGATTATTGCCGATTACGACTGTGATGGCGCCACCGCATGCGCTGTCGCCTTGCGTGGTTTGCGCGCCTTTGGCGCCGATGTGGATTTTCTGGTGCCAAACCGATTCGAAACCGGCTATGGCCTGTCGCCCGCAGTGGTGGAGCTGGCCAGCCGACACCATGCCGGCAAGCCGGATATGCTGATTACGGTGGACAACGGCATTGCCAGTATCGATGGCGTACAGGCGGCCAACGACCTTGGCATGCAGGTACTGGTCACAGACCATCACCTGCCTGGCGATGCGCTACCCGAAGCCATCGCGATCGTGAATCCCAACCATCCCGAATGCCAATTTCCTTCCAAGAACCTGGCCGGCGTGGGTGTGATCTTTTATGTCTTGTTGGCGCTGCGCGCGGAGTTCCGCCGCCGTGGCTGGGTTGATGCCAAGGCGGGCCCCAGGCTTGACGCGCTGGCCGATCTGGTCGCACTGGGAACTGTGGCCGATGTGGTGCGGCTGGACCCCAACAATCGCCTGCTGGTATCGCAGGGATTGAAAAAGATCCGTAATAATCAGTTGCAGCCCGGCCTCAAAGCCCTGTTCCTGGTCGCCAGTTGCGACAACCGTGAAGCAACAGCACTGGATCTGGGTTTTCGCATCGGCCCGCGCATCAATGCCGCTGGCCGTCTGGCCGACATGAGCATCGGGATCCGCTGCCTTACGACGGATGACGAGGCAGAAGCGCTGGCGCTGGCCCGCGAACTGGATACGATGAACCATCGGCGTCGAACGATCGAACAGGATATGAGCGAGCAAGCCCAGGCCAGCCTGGAAGCGCCCGAAAAGGCCCGCAACGCCACTGTCTGCGTTTTTCATCCAGACTGGCATCAGGGCGTGGTGGGAATCGTTGCCTCACGGCTGAAGGAAAAATTCTGGAAACCCACCCTGGCCTTTGCCCCGGGCGACCCCGGCGAGCTACGCGGCTCGGGCCGGTCGGTCCCGGATGTGCATTTGCGCGATGTACTGGATCTGGTGTCCAAAACCCATTCGGGCATGATTCTGAAGTTCGGGGGGCACGCCATGGCCGCAGGACTGACACTGCGGCAAGAGGCTTTTGCCGAATTCGAAGAGGCCTTTGACCTGGCCGTACGCCGCATCAGCGGCAAAGACAGCTTTGAGCCGCTGATCGAGACAGACGGGTCGCTGGATCCCCTTTTTACGACAGCAGAAGTGGCCGGCATGTTGCATGAGCATGTGTGGGGTGCTGGTTTCCCTCCCCCGCTTTTCCGGGACACGTTCAGGGTCCTTAATCAGCGTCTGCTCAAGGAAAAACACCTCAAATTACGCCTGGAACGCATGAACCAGCAATACGATGCGATCTGGTTCAATCATGCCGAAGCATTGCCGGAATATACCGATCTTATCTATGAAATTGCACCCAATGCCTGGAATGGCGTTGTAAATGTGCAACTGATGGTGCGTCACGCCGAGCCTGCTGCCTTTTAGAGGTAGCGCGGCGGCGTGCCATTTATTACGATCGCTATCAAACGGGCCGTTTTCAGGTATTCTTGTTACAACGTTTACCGTCCCGACAAGGCAAGCTGACGGCAATTTGTTACGCTGCCCTTTTATTTCCCAAAAAACTTATGAAACTTACCAGCGCCATTCTGTTTACCCTTCTGACTTTGACCGCCTGCACGACGACCGGCACACCCGGACAGCATATTGACGGTGTGGTTGGCACGGTCGGCGGCGCCTTCGGCAACGTATCCGGCCAGCAACCTGCACGCTGATTGCTGCAACTTCAGTTCTAAATCGCGTGCACAAGCGCTGGGCAAGTTTTGCAGCCGAATATCGGCATTCGGCCAGCCATGGCGCGTGGGTGCGCTAAAATAAAGGGTTAAGCAAAATTACTCAGCAAGGGAATAACACGCATGGAAGCAGAACGTCAAAACCAACTCGCCGCCCGTCTCGAAGACTACGCTGAGCGCGAGGACGCGCTTCGGAGGTATCTTTGACGTCGAATCCAAATCGGAACGACTGCAGGTAGTCAATCTGGAGCTGGAAAATCCAGACGTATGGAACGATCCCGAGAAAGCCCAGGAGCTGGGCCGGGAGAAAAAGACACTGGAGAACGTCGTCCTTGTCCTGGATGAACTCCAGCAAAACATCCGCGATACGCAAGAACTGTTCGAACTGGCCAGTGCCGACGATGACGATGCGACCCTGCTTGCCATCGAAGAAGATACCGACGGCTTTGGCACGATCATCGAGGGCTTCGAGTTTCGCCGCATGTTCTCCAACCCGGCCGACCCCCTCAATTGCTTTGTCGACATCCAGGCCGGCGCCGGTGGCACCGAAGCCCAGGACTGGGCTTCCATGCTTTTGCGCCAATACCTCAGATATTGCGAACGCAAGGACTTCAAAACTGAAGTGCTGGAAGAGTCAGATGGCGACGTAGCCGGCATCAAATCGGCAACCATCAAGGTAGAAGGCGAATACGCATTCGGCTATCTGCGCACGGAAAGCGGTGTACACCGACTGGTGCGCAAAAGCCCGTTCGACTCCTCCAATGGTCGTCACACATCCTTTGCCAGTGTTTACGTCTACCCCGAAATCGATGACTCCATCGAGATCGACATCAACCCTGCGGATTTACGGGTCGATACTTACCGCGCCAGTGGTGCGGGGGGGCAGCACATCAACAAAACCGATTCGGCCGTGCGTATCACCCACGCGCCCACCGGTATTGTTGTACAGTGCCAGAATGACCGTTCGCAACATCGCAACCGGACCGAAGCCATGTCCATGTTGCGCTCCAAATTGTACGAGCTGGAAATGCGCAACCGCCTGGCTGAACAGCAGAAACTGGAAGACGCCAAGACCGAAGTGGGCTGGGGTCACCAGATCCGTTCCTATGTGCTGGACAATAGCCGCATCAAGGATCTGCGAACCAATGTCGAAATATCCAATACCCAAAAGGTGCTGGACGGCGATCTTGACCCGTTTATCGAAGCCAGCTTAAAGCAGGGAGTCTGATATGAGTGGAACCATCGCTATCGTTACCGGTGCCTCGCGTGGCCTGGGGGCAGCACTGGCCCGCAATCTGGCGGGCAGCGCGCGCCAGCTCATTACCGTATCGCGCAACAGCGACCAGCAAACGCAGCGGCTGGCCGAAGCATCCGGGTGCCAGCATGTTCATTATGGTCATGACCTGTCAGATGTGCAGCATATCGAAGCGGCTGCATTGGGCATTTTTGCCCAGCTGGATCAAACCGCAGACCAGTATCTGCTGATCAACAACGCCGGTTCGCTGGGCCCTGTTGCCCAGTACGATACGCTCGACGACGCCCATGCCATATCCAGCACTTTCAATCTGAATGTGACCAGCGCCATGCTGCTGACCACCGCCCTGCTGCGCGCCACCCGCGCGCTGAGCGCCGATGTACGGGTCGTAAACATCTCCTCGGGCGCCGGACGCTCTCCCACAGCCGGCTGGGGCGTGTACTGCGCTACCAAGGCTGCGCTGGACATGTATACACGCGTCGCCCGTCTTGAAGCGCCGCACGCCAGGCTGGTTTCGCTTGCCCCCGGCGTCATCGACACTACCATGCAGGCCACTATCAGGTCCGGCAACACAGACGATTTTCCCGATCTGGCGCGCTTTAACGCGATGAACGAAACGGGTGTGCTGCGCAGCCCCCAGGCAGTGGCAGAAAATGTTATTCGATATATCAATAGCGAGCACTTTGCGAGCAAAGAGCTTGATGATATACGCCAGTACAGCCAGTAAGCAGGCAATAGCGGTGTCGTAGCCCTGTCTGGGCAGCGCGCCGCAATGTTGCAACCCCATTCACCCTGGCATGTCAGATCTGCCTGACATGCCAAGCTAAACATCAGTAAACCCTATGAACGACATCCAGAAAGACGCGCCCGCTACCGAAGTGGACGAAAACAAACTCATTGCTGAAAGGCGAGGAAAACTGTCACGCCTGCGCTCGGCAGGCGTAGCTTATCCCAACAGCTTCAAACCCGAACACAAGGCGCAGGCGCTGCACGAGCAGTTTGGCCAATTCGACAAAGAAACCCTGGACCCTCAGGCCAATCCAGCCTGTGTTGCCGGCCGCATGATGCTCAAGCGCGTCATGGGCAAAGCCAGTTTTGCCACCATCCAGGATGCCAGCGGACGTATTCAGATTTATCTGGACAAAAAAGGCGTCGGTGAAGAGGTTTACGAACAATTCAAAACCTGGGACATCGGTGACATTATCGGCGTCAGTGGGCGCGTATTCAAGACCAACAAGGGCGAGCTCTCTATCCACGCGGAATCAATCAATCTGATTTCCAAATCCCTGCGGCCCCTGCCCGACAAATTCCACGGCATTGCCGACCAGGAACTGCGCTATCGCCAGCGTTACGTCGATCTGATCATGACCGAAGAGTCACGCAACACCTTCAAGGTGCGCAGCAAGGCCATTGCTGCCATGCGCTCGGTCATGAACGACTCTGGCTTTCTGGAAGTGGAAACGCCCATGCTGCACCCCATTCCCGGCGGCGCTGCGGCCAAGCCGTTTGTGACGCATCACAACGCGCTGGATATGCAGATGTTCCTGCGTATTGCGCCCGAGCTGTATCTGAAACGGCTTGTAGTAGGCGGCTTTGAACGGGTCTTTGAGATCAACCGCAACTTTCGCAACGAAGGCGTCAGCCCGCGGCACAATCCTGAATTTACGATGATGGAGTTCTATGCGGCCTACACCGACTATCAGTGGCTGATGGACTTTACCGAGCAATTGCTGCGCGATGTGGCCGTTGAAGCGACCGGCAGTGCGGTTCTGACCCATCAGGGCAAACCACTGGACCTGAGCCAGCCTTTCGATCGCCTGACGATCACGCAGGCCATCATGAAGTACGCCGAAGGTTATACAGAAGCACAGCTCAATGACATGGATTTCCTGCGAACCGAATTGCGCCGGCTGGGCGCGGAAGTAGATGGCCCGGTATTGGGGCGCGCCGGTATTGGCGCATTGCAACTGGCATTGTTCGAAGAAACGGCCGAATCACAATTGTGGAACCCGACCTTCATCATTGACTATCCGGTAGAAGTCTCTCCGCTGGCACGTGCCTCGGACAGCAACCCCCAAATCACTGAGCGCTTTGAACTGTTCATTACCGGTCGCGAAATTGCCAACGGGTTCTCCGAGCTGAACGATCCCGAAGACCAGGCGGCACGCTTCCAGGCACAGGTTGTTGCCAAGGATGCCGGCGATGAAGAAGCTATGTATTACGACGCCGATTACATTCGTGCGCTTGAATACGGTATGCCGCCTGCTGGTGGCTGCGGCATCGGCATTGACCGGTACATTATGCTGCTGACTGACAGCCCGACTATTCGTGATGTTCTGCTCTTCCCGCACCTGCGCAAGGAAGACTGATACCGCAGTAATGAGCGACGTAATGTTGCACGGAAAAGGTGGCGATCATGCCACCTTTTTTATTTGCTTGTGCCATCGAATCGCTCGATCGCCTCGATCAGCACGCTGATCCCCTGGGCCAGTTCTTGAGCCGACGTCCATTCATGCGCACAATGGCTTTTACCCTCTTTGCTCGGCACGAAAATCATTGCTGACGGGCAGATATGGCTTAAAAATGCAGCGTCATGGCCTGCTCCACTGGGCATCACTTTGTACGGCAACCCAAGGCTGTCGCTGGCATCACGAATATGCGACATCAGTTGCGGCGCACAGACGACGGGCTGGGTATCGGTGACCGTCTCGCAAGATAGCAGCGTAACCTGATTCATTGCTGCCGCCTGAGCAGCAATTTGCTCGAGCTGCCTGTGCAAGGCTTCCATGCTGGGCCGATGATCCGAGCGCATTTCAACTGAAATTTCGGCAAACCCTGGCAC
Source organism: Advenella sp. (assembly GCF_052108595.1). Lineage (NCBI taxonomy): Bacteria > Pseudomonadati > Pseudomonadota > Betaproteobacteria > Burkholderiales > Alcaligenaceae > Advenella > Advenella sp. The sequence goes on along the minus strand of NZ_JBQEAU010000036.1, from coordinate 351 downwards.
GACATTGCTGGCATTCGGTTTGACATTGAACTGACCACAAGTGGCCACAACGTAATGCTCCGGCTTGTCGCTAGCCATCTGGGTAGCAAAATGGCGGATATCACAGGCCGTTTGCGCCGCCGCAAGCAGTGCATCGCTGCGCATATGCATGGGCGTTGTCCCCGCATGCGCAGCTTGTCCCTTAAACTTGATGTGCACCCGGATGATGCCGACAATGGCGCTGACAACGCCGATCGGCAACGCCTCGTTTTCCAGCACACACCCCTGCTCAATATGAATTTCAAAAAACGCCTTGATGTCATCTCGCTTGACCAAGTCATTGGGTCTGCCACCCATACGCACGATCGCATC